>VBON01000359.1 GCA_005877525.1 Nitrospirota bacterium | reverse complement strand
TTTACCGTGCAACAGCTTTTAGCGGTGCTGCCGGTCCATTCAGATTTTTCTGCGGAATTGCGAGTGCAAACATGACCCCTATCGAAGACGAGCATCCGACGCGCGACCTTCCGGCAGGAACTGAGTTAAACATCCTTGTGGCGGAGGACGATCCTAATACGCGGATGATTCTGGCCAAGCAGTTGGGCGGGATGGCGCGGCTTCGGCTTGCGGCGGACGGCGTCGAAGCGTGGCAGCAGTATCAAGCAGATCCTCCGGACATCCTCCTTTCCGACTGGATGATGCCGAACATGGGGGGGCTCGAGCTGTGCCGCCGCGTCAAGGCTTCTCGGGTCTTTTGCTATGTCATCCTCATGACCGCGCGGGATGCGCTCGACGACAAGGTGAATGCTTTGGAGTGCGGTGCTGACGAGTACCTGGTCAAACCGGTGCATCACCGGGAGTTATGGGCGCGCATCAAAGCCGCTTCTCGGATTTTGGATAAGCATCGATCCCTGGCCGATGAGAGCCGCAAGGACGCCCTGACCGGATTGAAAAATCGGCGCGCGTTCGAAGAGACGCTCCCTTACGAAATGGCAAAGGCCGACCGGGTCGGCAAAGCTTTCTGTCTGGTGATGGCCGATGTGAACCGGTTCAAAGCGATCAACGATCAGCATGGCCACCAGGCCGGAGACCGGGTTCTCGCGGCGGTCGGGGATGTCATGACCCAGACGCTTAGAAAGATCGACATGGTGTTTCGAATAGGCGGAGATGAATTTGCCGCGATCCTGCCGGAGTGTCCACTGCAAGGAGGGCAGCAATGCTTAATACGATTGAATACGGCGTTTGCCAGCATTCGGCTGCCGCAGATGCCCGAACCGGTCGGTATCAGCCTGGGCTTGGCCATCTTCGATCCGACGGAGCCGGTCGCCATGGACGTCTTGATTCGGAAGGCCGACAGCGAAATGTATCAAGCAAAGCGGGGCCTGGCTACCGCTCAGTGACGCCGGGTTGAGTGGGGTTCTTCAGATCCCTCAGATACCTCCGTTTCGGCATTTATCTGGCCGACTATCTGGCAGTCTCGACATCGCTAATCCGGATGGGATCTCCGACGATCGCCGTCGGATAGTCCTCGTCTTCTATGATACATACGAGCCTCTGCCCTTCGCACCAGTCCGTGATCCATGGAATTTCCTCCACCGACGTGCTCACCAGGCCGGGACGCACGAGTTTTTCGAGACAGCCCGCGGCCAGGGCCGCTGCGGCGCGCCGTTCTGTGATGAAGAGCTCTGGGTCGAAGGTAACTGGATTCGCGCGACCCCCGGACAGGGCTCCGAGTTCAGGAAAGCGCTCGGGGTCGTTCAGGACGCTGACGATCCATAAATGATCGACCGTGTCCGGTACGGTGCGAGCGTCTTCAGCCTGGAAGCGGAAGGGCAAACCGCGGCAGGCGAGATTGAGCAGTGCGACCTCAGGCGCCCGCAGATTGCAGGCGCGCACTGCCCGTCGCAGCTCAAGCGTTTCCATGATCAAAGCGGGAATCTCGGCAACTCCCGCTCCGACGTACAAGCTATGGCCACCGGGCGTCAGACGTTGCAGCAGAACTTCGGCGAGCTGTATTCCGAGTTGTTGCGCGGGTCCCCGGCGTTCCTCCCAAAAGGCCTTCCCGCCTTCATCACAATAAATGGCGCCGAGCGCCGAATAATCGAGGATGTCGAAGACATGAGCGATGGCGTCGAGGGTCGTCTTCTGGAGACGGGTGCGCATGTCAGTGGACTATAGCGCAGGATTTTCTGGCACGCGGCGTCATTTCAGTAGACCGGCATTACGTCTCGCAGGCTTTGAGTCATTTTTTCCAGCTATAGGTTGTTTGCGGGTGGCTAGCTTGACTCCGATAGCAAGATTGTATATATTGCGAATTCTGTCTTTTGAGGAGGAAACATGTTGATCGTAATTGTAGGACTCGCAGGTTTGTTGTCGTTCGGCTCGGCGACAATGGTGAAAGGTATCACCGGCAACGAACCACGGCAAGAAGAACGCATCATTTCGCATACCATCGGGTCTGTCGAAACTGTCAAGCAGCCGCCCCTGCCAGACAATAATTTACCATCGGGTCTGTCGAAACCGTCAAGCAGCCGGCCCTGCCAGACAATAATGTACCGCTCGAGACACATAGTCTCCAATAAGCGCCCCAGTGCTGCGGCTCGGTCGAGCGGCCTATTCCCCCAGGCCGCCTCCGCACTTTCGACATGTAACTTCGCGTATTAGCCAGGAGTCGCGCGATGTATGCGGTGTACCGGCTATCGCAACTGCTCTTACAAGTAGAGCTGTGGATCTTCCTCTGCTTCCTTGCCGCTGGGTTCTTGGCGCTCAGACGCAGATTCCTACCGTCGAGGAGATTCTTGTGGCTAGGGATTTTTCTCTTCTACGGACTCAGCATTGCGCCCACAGCGAAGGCGCTTATCGGCCCTCTGGAATCTCGATATCCCCCATTTCTTCCAGGTCGCGAGCAATCCTATGATGCGATAGTGGTTTTGACCGGAGGCATACGATGGCAACCCCCATTGGACGCCTATACCATCCTTGGCACGCAGAGCCTGGACCGTTTGATCT
>VBON01000360.1 GCA_005877525.1 Nitrospirota bacterium | reverse complement strand
CTCGCTCCCGAAAACAAAGCCGCCGTTCCGGAAAAGACACAGACGAAAGAAGCCGCCTCTAGCACGCCGCTTCGTATCGAAGCTGTTGAAGTCCTGCTGACCAACGGAAAGGTTACACTCGAGGATGCCGCGGCGGACACGCCGTTTCGCACGGTCTTGGAAAACGTCAATGTCGCCGTGCGGCATTTGAGCAATACGCCGCAGAAAGCGACGGCGATTGAAGCCTCCTTGACCACCGACGGAGGAGAGACGCTCACCCACACCGGCACCATGACTCTTGAGCCCCTCGCGGCAGAAGGCACCGTCGACATCAATCACCTCCCCCTCAAGCGGTATGCTCCCTATTACAGGAAGCAGCTGCTGTTCACTCTCGAGGACGGCCTCCTCCACCTCATAACCGGTTACCGGTACGCGGGAGAGAAGGAGGGGCCGCTCCAGGTGTCAGGTCTCACGGCAACCCTGAGTGGACTGCGCCTGAACAAGAAGGGCGAGAAGGAAGACTTCCTCAAGATTCCCTCGCTGTCAATCAAGAACACCGACATCGATCTCATCAAGCGGACGGTCACCGTAGGCGAGCTCTCCACGCAAAAAGGCACCGTCGCCATCCTCCGAGACAGCAACGGCACGATGAATCTGTCCAATCTTGTCGCACCCATTCCACCGGCAGAGAAGGTTGCGCCGTCGCAGACAGCGCCGCCGGTTACTCCCTGGTTAGTCGTCCTGAAAAAGCTCGCGCTTGATCGGTACGCCGTGAAGGTTGAGGACCGCGCGGCCTCCGAACCGACGACGTTCATCGCTGATCCGGTCAGCCTGTCCGCTGAAAATTTCTCAACCGCCAGGAACAGCCGGGGGAAAGTCTCGCTTCGCCTCACGTTAAACAAGACCGGCGTCTTGTCGGCGAACGGTACAGTCAGCATCGAGCCTCTGTACGCAAATCTGAGTCTCGATCTGAAGGGGATGGACCTCACCGCGCTGCAGCCATATTTCACGGATAAAGTGAACCTCGTGATGACGAGCGGCGCGCTCTCTGCCAGCGGAAATCTTATGGCAGCCGTCAATCAGGATCGCCCCATGGGCATCTCGTTTTCAGGCGATGCCACCCTTTCGACAAGGCGCATTCGGAAGATTTCATAAAATGGGGATCGCTGGCCGTCACGGGCATTAAGGCCGGAACCGATCCGCTTCGCGTTGAGATCAACGACATCGCGCTCACCGATTATTTCACGCGCCTGATCGTCAATCCCGACGGTACCCTCAACGTGAGCGGCATAGTAGTCGCCGAGGGCAAGACGCCCGAACAACCGCAGCCTGCGCCTCAGGCAGCAGCGACGGGGGCGCCGCAGTCCGAAATGGCGAAAACAATTATCATCAACAGCGTCACCATGCAGGGCGGCAGCATCAACTTTTCCGACCACTACATTCAGCCGAACTACTCAGCCCGACTGACGGAGATGGGTGGAAAAATCTCCGGGATGTCCTCGGAAGAGACGCAACGCGCCGACGTGGACTTACGCGGGAAACTGGAGAACGGCTCGCCCCTGCAGATTACGGGTAAGATTAATCCGCTGGGCCGCGACCTGTTCGTAGACATCAAGGTCGATTTCAAGGACATCGAATTGAGTCCGCTCACGCCATATTTCGGGAAATACGCTGGTTACGCGATCGAGAAGGGCAAGCTGTCGTTGAACCTCACCTATCTCATCGAGAAACGCGCGCTCCACGCCCAGAACAGGATCGTGCTCGACCAGTTCACATTTGGCGGCCCGATCGAGAGTCCCACGGCAACGAAGCTGCCGGTACGATTTGCAATCTCGCTCCTGAAGGATAGGAACGGCCTGATCGATCTTGATCTTCCGGTCACAGGCTCGCTTGACGATCCGCATTTCAGCGTCTGGGCGGTTATTGGCCAGGTCCTTACGAATCTCCTGACGAAGGCCGCTACCGCGCCGTTTGCCCTGCTGGGATCCCTGGTCGGTGGAGGCCAGGAACTGAGTCATGTGGAATTCCCCTACGGACAGGCCGATTTGAACGGCCCGGCGGAAGACAGATTGAAGGCACTGGCGAAAATCCTCTATGAGCGCCCCGCGCTGAAGATAGAGGTCGCGGGCCATGTGGACACAGAGAAAGATCGGGAAGCGTTGCGGCGGGAGCAGTTCGAGCGGAAACTGAAGGCGCAGAAGCTCAATGCGCTGGCGAAAAAGGGAGCAACGACCGCCACGTTGACCGATGTCAAAGTGGAACCTTCCGAATATACGGGGTATCTGGCCCTCGCCTACAAGAAGGAAACCTTTGCCAAGCCACGCAACTTTTTAGGAATTACCAAGGATCTGGAAGTGCCGGAGATGGAAAAATTGATTCTGATGAATATCACGATCACCGAAGACGATCTGCGTGAACTGGCTCTGCAACGGGCGCAGGCGGTGAAGGACTATCT
>VBON01000038.1 GCA_005877525.1 Nitrospirota bacterium | reverse complement strand
TTGCTTGAGTGCGCCGGCATAGCCCGTCAACTCGACATAGCCAACGCCCGACACAGGCCTTCCCTCGCGAGAACCCTTCACCGCGACGCTCCCTTCCCAGTAGGTGACCTGGGTGCTGGAACGCGTGATCAGTTCCTGGTCGCGGACGGTTGGCACCAGCTCGACGACCAGTCTCAGGGACGGCACGGTGATTCTCCACCGGCCCGGATAGCGCGCGCCGCTCTTCGGAGAGCGCCAGTCCTCTAGAACCTCAATCCTCGCGTCCTCGCGCCTGAGGGGAATGCTCGAACCGTCGCTTTGGATCCAGGTTCCTGCGGACGCCGGTTCCACTGACCCGTCCCGTCGGCGGATCTGGTAGTACATTAATTCGCTGCGATCCTCCAGTTGAACCGAAAACCAGTCCCAACCCACCTGCTCGGTCCCTAGCTGGTTGCTGCCAAATTCGTGATCCATCCAGCTTAGCCCCGTAACCGGGATTGCACGCCCATCAAGAAGCAGTGTGCCCTCGGTCTTCATCCGTGTGAAGGAATAATAATGGGAGGCCTCTCCGTCGAGGTCGCCTTTTCGGCTGATCCCCTGATAGCCATGAACAACGGCAGGCTTCTGGGGGGTCAGCTTTAAATCGAGCCCCTGGCCTTGATCGGCGGCATGGAGGAAATGGCCGGTTACATCGCCGTCCGCCCGCCACTGGTCGATCCAGACTGCAAGTCGTCCGGTTTCCGCTCCCGCCTTTCCGAGGCCTTCGCGGGAAATCTTCTCCGCGAAGCGAAACTCATCGTGCTCTTCATCAGTGACGGCGAAGTGAGCAAAATAGATGTTGCGCATTGCCCAACGCGAAGGGTTTTGTCTGATGGCTTCCGACGCGACAGCGCGACGAAAGAAGGTGAGCTGATACCCGTACCGGTGCTGATCGGCGCTTAGGAGGTGACCTGTGTAATACCACCATTCGGTTTGAAATTCGTCATGGCTGCCAAGATCCCAGGGAAAGCGGTACACATAGCCGGGAAGAGCCGGACGGAACCGATGCTCCGGAGCAGGAAGAGCGGGGATGGTGAAGGGTCCCAGCAGAGCAGAGAATACAAGGAAGATCGGCGCAAGGACGATCCACCGATGTCGGACCGGCTGGAGAAGGGAGGGCATGAAATTCGTTGGCAGAGCGTACCATATGGGCCTTCAGGCGACAACGTCAGGAGTTGTCGCTAAGAATTTGACCATACTGGACCCCTATGCTAATCTCGGTCGCCGATGAGAGAAGTTCGACGAAATCTTTGGATCGCCTGGATGGAGACCCTGGACGGGATGGGCTACGTCACGGCGGGCTTCAGCTTTCTGGTCCTTGGAATGATCGTTTTCGCTCACGCGTGGTATGCGTTTATCATGAAATTCTCGGTGGGTGTGTTGCCTGCCGTGCTGGCGCTGATTCACGATCTCTTGCTGGTCGTCATCCTCTTGGAACTCTTCCGCACGATCATTAATTTTCTTAAAACGTACATCATCACCTTGGAGCCGTTCCTGTATATCGGCATTATCGCCTCAACCCGGCGGATCCTGACGACGGGGGCGGCATCTGCCTATTCTGAAAACCTCACGAATGACCAATTTCAACGCTATCTTCTGGATGTGGGTCTGAATGTCCTGGTGATCGTGGCGTTGGTGTTCGCGGTGTACTTGGCACGCCGGCGTGCCCCCACCGACGCGGCTCAGCTCGGCTAGTCGTCCTCAGGGGCTCGGTCGGGACCGATCCAAATTGATGACTCGACCGGAAAGATCGAAGGTGACGGTCACGATCCAATCACCAAGGTAGTAATAGCGCGCGGCGCTCGAGATCGGTGCAAGCAGGCCGAACGCCCCCGTGGTATTGGGCACCACGTAACTCGGCGGACCTGCGCGCATCAGGATTTCGGCCTCGCTCATCCCAAGGTTCAGCATGCGGTACACCTCAAAAGGCATTTCGCGGTAGAGAGGCGCCTCCTCCAATTTCGGAGGTAACGAAGCTGGCGTGGGTTCTAACGGAAGCCTGAATTCCTCAAGACGCGGTGGTGTTGGGACGACGTTTGTCGAAAACATCCCCAATTCCGATTTTGGCTCAAAAGCCGTGCAGTCTTGATAGTCTTTGGGGAGATTCGTGTAGATCGCACCTCCAGTCGGCAGCGAACACAACCACATCTCAGCAGACGCCGCCGCGGGCAACACGACCACCAGGAAGAAGATTGCCAGCGAAAAGACACGCCATCTTGCCATCGGACCACCCCGCAATAGATTCTGAATGTACACTCAATACCAGCTTCACGCTTTTGATCTCTTGGGGGGAAGGGGTGTCCCCACTATTCGAATCACCTACCCCCTCTATCAGGTGGATACCAACTACGAAAGGTCATCGCGTCAAGCCGGCGGATCATCGTAAAACTTTTCGCGATAGATGGGACACAGGCCTTTCTTCCGTATCGCTTCAGTCACGTCCTTCAGCATGCCACTGTTTCCGCACAAGTAAACCGCGAGGTTTTGCACTGAGGTAATTCGCTCCTCCACGAGCCGCGTCACCCGGCCGGTTTCGCCACTCCAACCGTCGCCGGGCCGCGACAAGGTCATTATGAATTTGAAATTCGGATGGGACGAGGCAAGCCCCTGAAGTTCATCTTGGTAATAGAGGTCGCGTTGATGACGCACACCCCACAAGAGCGTGACGGCGGAGGAGCAGCCACGCTCGAAGAGAGTCACCAGCATCGAGCGAAACGGTGCGACGCCCGTGCCTGTGGCGACAAAAAGATGATCCCGGTCGTGATCGTCATGGAGGTAAAAGGCGCCGGCCGGCCCCTTGAATTGCGTAATGTCGCCCGCTCGAAGATTAAACAGATAGCTCGAGCCGGGGCCCCCAGGCACTAGATTGAGCAGCAAATCCAGTGAATCGTGTCGGCTGGGGGGGGAGACAATCGAATACGGGCGAGTCAGGGGGAACTTCTTGCCTTCCTGCTGGATCTCATAGGAAATGAATTGGCCGGCTTTGAACGCGATGGTGGCCGGTTCACGCAACCTCAGGCTGATCTCCCGGACATCGTGCGTCAGGTCCCGGTACCCGCATACCTCTGCCGTGAATGACTGAATGGGCATGGTCTCCTTAGAGCGTGCAGGGTCGAGGATTTCCTAGCGTTCTTGCTGGGTCTTCTCAATTTTGGCCCACGAATCCCGCAAGGCGACCGTCCGATTGAAAACGAGTTTTTGATCGCTTGTATCCGGATCCAGGCAGAAATATCCTTGTCGCTCGAATTGATATCGACTGAGCGGGGCGGCCGCGGCAAGAGTCCGTTCCACTTGACAGCCCGTCAAGCGCTCGAACGAATTCGGGTTCAAATTCGCGGTGTAGTCCAGGCCCTCGCCGACATCGCCTGCGTCGGCCTTCAGAAAGAGGTGCTCGTACAATCGGACCTCGGCCTCCAGGGCGTGTGCGGCCGAAACCCAATGTAAGGTGCCCTTGACCTTGCGGCCCGCTTGCGGCCCGCCGCTGCGCGTCTCCGGGTCGTAGGTGCAGTGGACCTCCAGCACTTCGCCCGTCCGATCATCCTTCACGATGCTTACGCACTGGATGATATAGGCATACCGAAGGCGCACCTCCTGGCCCGGCGTCAGCCGGAAGAACTTCTTCGGCGGCACCTCGCGGAAGTCCTCGTGCTCGATATACAGGGTCCGCGAGAATGGCAGCTTTCTCGTTCCCGCATTCGGGTCTTCCGGGTTGTTGATGGCTTCCAGATCTTCCTCCGCGCCTTCGGGATAGTTATCGATCACGACGCGCAGAGGCCGAAGCACGGCCATGACCCGCGGCGCGCGGCGGTTGAGGTCTTCCCTGATGAAGTGCTCGAGCAGCGCCATCTCCACCACGCCATCGCGTTTTGCCACTCCGATGTGCTCACAAAAGGCGCGGATCGCCTCCGGCGTGTACCCGCGCCGGCGTAGGCCTTGGAGGGTCGGCAGGCGGGGGTCGTCCCATCCCGCAACAAGTTTCTTTTCGACCAGGTCCAAGAGCTTCCTCTTGCTCATCACGGTATGGCTAAGATTGAGGCGCGCGAACTCAATCTGTTGTGGGTGGCACTGGGCGTCTGATTCCTTCAAGACCCAATCGTACAATGGCCGATGATCCTCAAATTCGAGGGTGCAGAGCGAATGCGTGATGCCTTCAATCGCATCCGAGAGAGGATGGGCGAAGTCGTACGTCGGGTAGATGCACCAGGCGTCCCCGGTGCGGTGGTGGGCGGCGTGCCGGATGCGATAGAGGGTCGGATCCCGCATATTCACGTTGGGCGAGGCCATATCGATCTTGGCGCGCAGAACATGCGTCCCGTCTGGGAATTCGCCCGCCCGCATGCGTGCGAACAGGTCGATATTCTCTTCAACCGATCGGGTGCGATAGGGGCTGTCCTTACCGGGTTCAGTTAAGGTGCCGCGATACCGCCGGATGTCATCGGCGCTCAAGCTGTCCACATACGCTTTTCCCTTGCTCGTGAGATGCACCGCGGACAGATAGAGTCGCTCGAAGTAATCCGAGGCGTAGAACATTCGATTCTCCCAGTCGAAACCCAACCAGCGCACGTCGTCCTGGATGGCCTGAACGTATTCGAGGTTCTCCTTGCTAGGATTCGTGTCGTCGAACCTGAGATTCGTGCTGCCGCCGAATTCCTGGGCGATTCCAAAGTTGAGGCAGATGGATTTAGCGTGGCCGATGTGCAGATAGCCGTTCGGCTCGGGGGGAAAACGGGTGACCACTCGTCCGCCGTGCTTGCCGGTCTTCAGATCGGTTGCGACGATCTCGCGGATGAAGTTCCCCGCCTGGGAATCATCAGGCATTGGCCTTGCCCCTCCTTGCGTCCGTGTCTCGGCTCTCTTGCAGGCAAATACTTCTACCACAAAATCGTTCTGTTCGCCCGCCCCGCATAATCATGCATTCGCTGTCACTGACCGGGATTGTCCTTGCGGTAATCATTCAGCGTGCGCCGGATCACGCCTTCTGTCAGAAGGGAATACTTGCTGGCCAGCGCCTGTTTACCGAGCGTAGTGGCTGCCTGATCGTCATTCCGAATCAGCTCGCGGATGTTGTCCGCGATGCGTGCCTTCGCCTGGCGGAAAAAATCATCAGCCAGGTCCCAGGCGCTCGAATCGCGCAACAGCCGTTGCTTCGCTTCTGCGTGCAATGCCGTCGAGGCGATCACGAGAATATCCTCGCCGACCGCCTCGATTCGGTTTTGCCTGCCCTGATCGTCCCGGAGCGCTTCCCGGTGCCGGGCCATCGCGTAGAGAATCGCGCGGGCGAGACGGCGGCTGGCCTGCTCCACAAAGAGCAGCTTCTCGCGGACCTTGGGGTGCCGGAATTCAGGACGCGCCGGGAGCCGTTGTCGGCTCCATTGCCTCGCATACCACGGAACATAAAATCGCAACAGCTTCATGAATTCTGCGCCCCGGCTCCCTCTCACGGTCTGGCCCAGGTAGGCCCGTGTCCGCTCAAGGTGCGGGTTCAGTCCCTCGCGCGCCACAAATGGCCGCAGGACATCAGTTGCGCCTTCACCGATGCGGTACATTTCGGCATCGCGCACAAGCTGCTCAATGATAAAGGCCGGCTCGCCCCGCATCCGCTTGGAGGCCGCCGTTTCGTAGCCCATTCCGCCGAAGATAATCTGCGCATCTTTCAGAAACTGAATGGTCTTCTCGGAGCAGAAGATCTTGGCGATGGCTGCTTCGATCCGGATATCGAACCTCTTTTGGTCTGCCAGGTGCCAGACAAGGGACGCCAGGGCTTCCATCGCTAAAAGGTCGGTCCCCATATGGCCGATCCGCATCATCTGCGTTTGCCGCTCGGCGAGCGGCTTCTTGAACGTGATGCGGGTGGCAGCGCGATCGAGCGTCGGCTGCCAGGCCTGTTTGGCCATGCCAAGACAGATCGCCGGAATACTGATGGCGCGGCCGACGTTGAGAATGGTCAGCGCATATCGTAGACCTTTACCGATGTCGCCGATGACATTCTCGACAGGGATGCGCACGTCTTGGAAGGTCATCCAGGCATTCTCGATGCCGCGGCAGCCCTCGAACTGGCAGCGCTCGCGCACTGCGACTCCCGGCGTCTGCATGTCGAGCACAAAGGCCGTGTGGACCTTGTCGTCGGCCGGTTCTCCCTCGCGCGTGGCTATCCATACGGGTGCGCCGTCGTGAAGGACTTTCTTTGCCGGCACGCGTGCGATCAACGTGATGTACCGGGCGATCGACCCGTTCGTGCACCATAGCTTCTCGCCGCTGACTAAAAAATGTCCGCCGGAAGGGTCGAGCACGGCCTCAGTTTGAATATTGGCCGCGTCCGACCCTGTGTTCGGCTCGGTCAAGGCGAACGCCGAAATCTCGTCGCGCGCCACCCGGGGAAGATACAGGTTTTTTTGCCTGTCATTACCGAAGAGTAGAATCGGCATCGCGATGCCGATGGACTGGGGTACGGCGACAGTCAGCGACAGGATATTGCTCCAGCTTGCGATGAGCGTGAGCACCCGGCCGTAATTCTTATAGGAGAATCCGAGCCCGCCGTACTCCTTAGG
>VBON01000059.1 GCA_005877525.1 Nitrospirota bacterium | reverse complement strand
CCCGGCCACCGCGCTTCACGTGGCGCGTCATCGCGATACGGGCCGCTTCGATCTGGCGATTCGTGATCCAGCCGGGTTCCAAGCATTTGAGGCCATACTCTCCTAGGGTCACGGCTCCGCCCCGGTACGCTTTGCCCCGCATCCGGCCTTTGTGCATCTTGCGGTGTTTAACTTTTTTGGGTGCGAGCATAGCTTATCGCCGCTCAAGTCCAGGTTCATCTTTGCCGGGCAGCGTCGGCAGAATCTCGCCTTTGTAGATCCATGCTTTAATGCCGATCTGTCCCATCGTCGTATGAGCTTCGGCGAAACCGTAATCGATGTCGGCACGGAGAGTGTGCAGCGGAACACGGCCCTGCAGATACCACTCGGTCCGCGCGATTTCGGCCCCCGCGAGCCGCCCGGAACAGCGAATCTTGATGCCTCGCGCGCCCAGACGTAGCGCCGAGGCCACACTGCGTTTCATTGCGCGACGAAACGCCACGCGCTTCTCCAGTTGAACCGCTATGTTCTCGGTCACGAGCTGCGCATCGAGCTCCGGCTTCTTGATTTCCTTGATCGTGATGTACACCTGCCGTCCGATGCTCTTTTCGAGTTCCGCCTTCAGCTTGTCTACTTCGGCGCCCTTTCGGCCGATAATGATGCCCGGCCTGGCCGTGTGGATGATCACCTTCGCTTGGTCTCCGGACCGCTCAATTTCGACTTTCGAGACCCCGGCGTGATAGAGCTTGCTCTTGACCATCTTGCGGACGCGAATGTCCTCATGCAACGTCTTGGCGTAGTCCTTATCCGCGAACCATCGCGAGTTCCACGGCTTGGTATACCCGAGCCGCAATCCAATCGGATGTATCTTCTGACCCATAGGTTATTGGTTTTCCTTCGCCCGCTTCTCCGCGATCGGAGCCTTCGCGCGCTTTGTGGTGACCGGCGCGTCGGTCTTCACCGGCGGCTTGGGTCTCGTGGTCGCTCGAGACGCTGCCTTCTTGAGCTTTACTTCAATCGGTGTCACGGCCACCGTGATGTGACTCATGCGCTTGTGGATCGAGAACGCCCGGCCTTGCGCGCGCGGCTGAAATCGTTTGATTGTGGGTCCATTGTCGACAAACGCGCGACTGACCCTTAGCGACTCGGCATCACCGAGATCCTTCCCGCCTTGCTGCGCGTTGGCGACAGCGGACATCAGCACCTTCTCCACCACGCGAGCGGCGGCACGCGGGGTAAATTTCAGTGTGGCCAAAGCATCCGGCACTCCCCGTCCCCGGATAAGATCCACAAATACCCGGGTCTTCCGCGGCGCCATCCGCACGAACCGCAATTTCGCTACTGCTTCAGCCGCCATTGCCGCCTTCCATTCTCTGCGTGATACCCGCGTACTGCCTTGGGAAAGATGCCATCACTCTATTGGCCATTACTTGAGCGCAACGGCCTTTTCGCTCCTGGCCGCGCCATGTCCTTTGAAGAAGCGGGTCGGAGAAAATTCGCCAAGCTTGTGGCCCACCATATTCTCGGTGATGAAAATCGGAATAAATTTCTTGCCGTTATGGATCGCAAGCGTGTGTCCGATCATCTCCGGAACGATGGTCGAGCGCCGGGACCAGGTCTTCAAGATCTTCTTCTCGGCTCCCCCATTCATCAGTTCAATGCGGCTCAACAGCCGCGGTTCGACATAGGGGCCCTTGCTGACTGAACGAGGCATGTTATCCTCCTACAGCTAGTTCTTCTTGCGACGGGCAATGATGAACTTTCCCGTGCGCTTTGTCCGCCGGGTCTTGTAGCCTTTCGTCTTTTGTCCCCAAGGCGAAACCGGATGGGGATTGCCTTGTCCGGACTTGCCCTCTCCGCCCCCGTGGGGATGATCAACGGGGTTCATCGCGACGCCGCGGACATGCGGCCGCCGGCCCTTCCATCGGGTCCGTCCTGCTTTGCCAACGGTGATATTTTCATGATCGGCATTTCCGACCTGCCCGACGGTGGCCTGGCAGGTCCCAAGAATGCGCCGCATCTCGCCGGACTTCAGTCGGATCTGCACGTACGCCCCTTCTCGGCCCATCACCTGGGCCGAACTACCGGCGCTCCTGATTAACTGTGCGCCTTTGCCCGGCTTCAGCTCGATATTGTGGACAATGGTTCCGGTCGGCATATTGACCAACGGCAACGCATTGCCGGTGCGCACCTCGGCCTCGGGGCCCGATTGCACCGGGTCGCCGACGCGCAAACCCACGGGAGCCAGGATATAGCGCTTCTCACCATCGGCATAATGGAGGAGCGCTAATCGCGCAGATCGATTCGGGTCGTATTCTAACGCCGCAACGCGCGCGAGGACGCTGGGCTTGTCGCGCTTAAAATCCAGGTGTCGATACATGCGCTTGTGGCCGCCGCCGCGAAAACGAACGGAAATCCGTCCGCCATTATTACGTCCGCCGGAGCTCTTGATATAAGTGAGCAGACCTTTCTCGGGCTTCTTTCGCGTGAGGTCCTCATTCGTCAAGATCGTCATTTGACGACGTCCCGGCGATGTCGGATTAAATTTTTTGACACCCATACGTAATTTCAGCGGCCTGCGGTTTCCAGCAGACTCACACTCCCTCGAAGATCTCCAGCTTCTCGCCGACCTTCATCGTAACAATGGCCTTTTTCCAGTCGGGTTTTTTTCCAGACAATCGCCCGATGCGGCGCAACTTGCCCATCCCGTTCAAGACATTCACTTTTTCAATCTTGACCTTCAAGGCCTGCTCCGCGGCCTTTTTAATTTCAACCTTGTTTGCGTCCGAGCGAACCAAGAGGCCGATTTTGCGCTGCGTCTCGCGCAACTCGGTCAACTTTTCCGTCAGGATGGGCCTGCGAATGATGTCCTGCGCCTCCCGACTCATGTCCAGATCTCCTGCAGCCGGACTAAATCTCTCCGCGCGATAAGCAGTTTTTCGTGAAGCAGCAGGTCGCGGACGTTGATGCTTTCGGGACCCAGCACCATGAGATGCTTTAGATTTCCCGCCGCCCGGCGAAGCAAGTCCTGCTCTGCGCCGGCCACCAACAAAATCTTTCCGGTAAGTCCCAGCCTCTCAAGGATTCGAGCCAGGGATTTCGTCTTGCCGTCCGAAGCCGGCAGCTCTTCCACGACAATCAAGCCTCCCTCCTGAACTTTGGTCGAGAGGGCCGAGTGAATGGCGCCGCGCACCTTCTTTTTGGGCATCCCGTAGCTGTAGTCCCGTGGATGAGGGCCGAAGACGATACCGCCGTGCCGCCAGATGGGCGACCGAACCGAACCTGCGCGGGCCCGTCCCGTATGCTTTTGCTTGTATGGTTTCTTGCCGGTGCCGCTGACCACTCCCCTGGTTTTCGTCGAGGCACTTCCCTGACGACGCCCGGCCTGTTGCATCAGGACCACCTCATGCAGGATCGCTCCATTCACCGCGGTTTCAAAAATTCCAGGTGCAAGATCTACGGATCCCGTAGGACGACCATTGAGATCCAGAACCTTAACGCTTGCCATCGGCCGCTCCGCGTGGGACTTTTTTCGATTTCCGAATCTCCAGGACCGCTCCGCGAGCGCCTGGCACAGAGCCGCGTATGAAGATCAGGTTCTCGTCGGAACGGACATCGACCACCTCCAGGCCCTGAGTCGTCACGCGGACATCGCCCATGTGCCCACCCATCTTCATGTTCTTCCAGACCCGGGAAGGTGACGAACTGCTCCCGATTGAGCCGGGGGCCCGATGGAACATAGAACCATGAGTGCGCGGGCCGCCATGAAAGTGGTGTCGCTTCATGACCCCCTGGAAGCCTTTGCCTTTTGACACGCCGGTGACGTCCACGCGTTCGCCTTTGGTAAAAATGTCTGCTTTCACCGTGGCGCCGACCTGAATCTCGATGGCCGACCGGAACTCCCGGAGGTAACGGAACGCGGGTAATTGCGCCTTTGCGAAGTGTGCTTTGAGCGGTTTGTTGCTCTTCCGGTCCGGTATTTCCTGGAAGGCGACCTGGACCGCCGCGTAACCATCCCGCTCGGCTGTTTTTACCTGCGCCACGCGACAGGGACCGGCCTCAATAACCGTGACCGGAACCATACGGCCGCCTGACGCCAGGACTTGGGTCATTCCGAGTTTCTGACCGAGCAACCCGTTCACAATTTAATCTCCACATCGACGCCAGCCGCGAGATTGAGCTTCATTAAGGCATCCATGGTCTCCGGGGTCGGCTCCATGATGTCCATCAGGCGCTTATGAGTACGAATCTCGAATTGCTCCCGAGACTTTTTGTCCGCATGCGTTGAACGCTGCACCGTCCATTTATTGATGCGAGTCGGCAAGGGGATCGGGCCAACCACCTTGGCTCCGGTCCGCTTGACGGTATCGACGATTTCGGAGACAGATTGATCCAGCACCCGGTAGTCAAAACTCCGAAGCCGGATGCGTATCCTTTGGTCGAGCTTGATCGCCATCTACAATAATCCTCTTACGCGACGATTTCGGTGACGATGCCGGAGCCCACGGTTTTCCCGCCTTCGCGGATCGCAAAGCGCAGCCCCTGGTCCATCGCGATCGGCGAGATCAGCTCCGCCGACACCGACACATTATCCCCCGGCATCACCATCTCCACCCCCGCCGGCAGCGTCACCACCCCCGTCACGTCCGTCGTGCGAAAATAAAACTGCGGCCGATACCCGTTAAAGAACGGCGTGTGCCGGCCCCCTTCCTCTTTCGCAAGCACGTACACCTCCGCCTTGAACTTCGTATGCGGCGTGATCGTCTTGGGCTTGGCCAGCACCATCCCCCGCTCCACCTCTTCCTTCTTCGTGCCGCGCAGCAGCACCCCGATGTTATCCCCCGCCTGCCCCTCGTCGAGCACCTTGCGAAACATCTCCACCCCCGTCACCACCGTGCTCGTCGTCGGCCGCAACCCCACCATCTCCACCTCATCGCCGACCTTCACGATCCCCCGCTCACAACGCCCCGTCACCACCGTGCCCCGCCCGCTGATCGTAAACACATCCTCGATCGGCATCAAAAACGGCTTCTCGATCGGCCGCGCCGGCGTCGGTATGTAGCTGTCCACCGCCTCCATCAGCTGCAAGATCGCCGGCACCCCGATCGGCGAGGTGTCCCCCTCGAGCGCCTTGATCGCCGACCCCGTGATCACCGGAATCTTCTCCCCCGGAAAATCATACTTCGTCAGTAACTCGCGCACCTCCAGCTCCACCAAATCCAGCAACTCCTTGTCGTCCACCTTGTCCGCCTTGTTCAAAAACACCACGATGAACGGCACCCCCACCTGCCGCGCCAACAAAATGTGCTCGCGCGTCTGCGGCATCGGCCCGTCCGCCGCCGACACCACCAAAATCGCCCCGTCCATCTGCGCCGCCCCCGTGATCATGTTCTTCACATAGTCCGCGTGCCCCGGACAGTCCACGTGCGCGTAATGCCGCTTGTCCGTCTCGTACTCCACATGCGAGATCGCAATCGTCAAAATCTTCGTCGGGTCCCGCCGCCCCTGCGACTCGCTCGCCTTGGCCACCTCGTCATAACTAATGTACTTGGCCATCCCCTTCGTC
>VBON01000058.1 GCA_005877525.1 Nitrospirota bacterium | reverse complement strand
GGAGCCCGTTGAGCGGCTGTTCGAGGTGATGGAGATTCGCCTGCTGGCTAAAGCCGCGCGTGCGCGCGCCGTCCAGGTAAATCCCGGGATGATTGCATTCAGTTTCGACCCCAATCTTTTACCACCACAGGAGGCAGTCCGTCCGCTTATGGATCGCTATCGCAGCAAGCTGCGTTTTACTACGCCCTACGCGTTTCAGTTGCAACATGAGGACCAGACATGGAAGAGTATCTTCCAGGAGATCAAAAGAACCTTGCAAGTGCTTGGAGGCTATGATAAAAATCCGAAAACTACCTGACCCTTTGCGACCTATTCTCAAAACCGTATGCGCGGTCATGCTTGCTCTGACGCTCGGCTCTTGCGGCGAAAAACCAGCGGGCCCTGCGCAGGCTCTCGCGATCATAAACGGCAAACCTCTGACCGTCAGCGAGTTCGATCTTCGATGGTCCCAACTGCCGGAGTACGCCCGCAAGAAATACCCAGGGGTCGAAGGAAGGAAGAAATTTCTTGATGAGCTGATTGACCGGGAAGTGCTTCTCCAAGAAGCCAAGAAAAGGGGAATCGACCGGGACCGGGCGCTGTTGGAGCGTCTCGAGCGGTTCAAGGAGCGGAGCCTCTTGGACGTGCTCATGCGCGAAGAGGTGGATTCACGCGTGACGGTCTCGTCACAGGAGATGAAAGCGTATCATGAAGCGAATCCGAGCAGCTTTACTGCGCCTGACGAATTTCGGGCCAGTCACATTCTGGTGAAAACCGAGGCGGAGGCCATCGACCTCAAGAAACGGCTCGCCGGGGGGGAGGACTTCGCATCACTGGCACGAAAAGCCTCTGTGGATGCGACAACAAAAAGCAAAGGCGGCGATCTGGGGATCGTGAAGAAAGGCCAAACCGTCCCGGAGTTTGAAAAAGCACTCCTGACCTTGAAACCGGGAGAAGTCAGCGAGCCGGTCGCTACCCAGTTCGGCTATCACCTTATTAAGTTAGTGGAGCGCACGACCGGCCCGGTCCTGTCTTATGAAGACGCGAAAGAGCAGATCAAGGAGCAGGTGCTGATTGAGAAGAAACAAAAGCGCTTTAAGGAATTGATCGCGGCGCTTCGTGCCAATGCCAAGCTTCGAGTCCTAGATACCCCTATCCCGGATTCGAATCCGCGCGCCGCCAGCCCTGCGGCCGATGCCCGATAAATTCCTCCTCAAGTTCGCCCGATCTGGCAGGCTCGGACTCTTTGGCGTGAGCTTTCTCGGCGCTTTGGTATCCGGCATGGCAGTAGTCCTTCCCGTTCAGAGCACTGTCAGTGACCGCATCGTTGCCGTCGTTAACACGGAGGTGATCACCCAAACCGAACTGGAAGAGGAAGTCAACGACATGAAGGGTCAAGCGCGCCTGCGGTTCACGGGGCGGGAACTGAACCAGCGCCTGCGGCAAATCGACTTCATGGGCATCAATCGTATGATCGAGCGAAAACTGCAGATTCAAATTGCGAAGCGCCGGGGGATCAAGGTGACTGATGATGAGGTCAAGGATGCTATTGCACGCCTTCGACGGCTCGGCGAATCGCCCAATGAAAACGACCCCAAAGAGATGGCATTGCTGAAGGATCAGCTCACCGCACTCCGGATCATCAATCAGCAAGTGCGCTCAAGCCTGCTGGTCTCCGATGAGGAAATGCACCGATTTTACGACCAGCATCAACAGCGATTCCGGCTGCCCTCCGAAGTGCGCATCAGCCAAATTCTCATCGGCTTGGGACCGGGCAGTGAAATGCTCGCAGTGCGGGAGAAGGCGCAACGTGTATATGCCTTGCTTCGAAAGGGCGAAAGCTTTGAGGAACTTGCCGGCCAGTATTCCGAAGGAGCTGAAGGCCGCCGCGGCGGTAGCCTTGGGTTCGTGCGTATCGGCGATATGCTGCCGCAAATCCAAAAGGCCATCGAAGGGCTGAGTTTGGGCCAGCCGTCAGAGCCGATCGCCTCCCCCTTGGGGATGCACATTATTCGCCTCGACGAACGAAAAGCGGCGCAGTATCGACCGTATGAAGAAGTCCGTGAGGATATTCGAAATGCCGTGTTTCAATTAAAATCCGAAGATGCTTACCAGGCGTGGATCAAGGACCTTAAAGACCAGAGCTATATCGAGGTCAGGCTCTAACGCCGCTGGGTTTACTGTAATCAGGTCGTGATCCGACCGCCGGTGAAGATCGCACGGATGTAATACCGTCTTCAGAGACGCGCGGCTTTAGGGTACGCCCGCAGATCAAACAGACCTTAGCGCCGGTATTTAATTGACATCCGCAGTCCAGGCAGGCTCTCAATCGACCTTCAAACACCACCAGTCGCTTGATGAGAATGATCAGAACGGTCGCTGATGCTGCCGTCAAGAAAAGCACGTCTTGGTAGCTGAGCATCTAAAATTCTCCCCCGGCCGTAGGCCTTTGGCATCTGTCCTGCTCTATTGCAAGCGTGAGACCAGGCATTTAGTCGGACCGTATAACGACAGAGCAATATGATATTTATGGAAATTTAACAATTTACTTTCGAACAGGCTCGAGGGAGATCTGCAGGTCGCTGACTTCGGTAGTCATACGGCTTTTTCCCAAGTTTGTTGATTTCTATACACTAAAGTATGTATGGTTTCCCCTGCGCCTATTCGACATCGCGACCCGCGCGGGGAGTTCTTTGATACCTCTATCGATCTTCTGGCGACTGGTTTTAAGTTCTCTGGCCATTGTTGCTCTCATGGCTGTTGTCAACCTCTTTGCCCTCAATCAGGTTCGCCAATTGACGGCGTTAAACACGCAGTTAGTGTCATACCACTACCCGGCGATCGAAGACGCGCAGATCCTGGTTACCAATCTCTATAGCCAGCTCCGTAGCCAAAAACAGTACCTCGCCGTTCGGGACCCGGTTTTTCTCAAAAATTTCGAGGAGGAGGGTGAGCAATTCCGGCAGATCTTCGCCAAGGTTCAGGGACAGGAGAATTCGAACGAGGGCCGGAAGCTTCTGGGGGATGTGTTAAGGCTCTACAGGCAGCATCAAGCCCTTTTTAGAGAGAACCTTGATCAAGATCGACCAGCATCGGTTAGCGGAGAGGAACGCCGTCGTGAACGTCTCATTGATGAGATGGCGGGACGCCTGCAATCGTACATTGATCTTCATGAAGTCAAAATTGGGGCAGTTATGACTGAGGCCCGAGCCCGATCATCCCACGCAGAAGACTTTACGACCGAACTCGGCGTGGTGACCCTGCTCCTAGCCTTGTGCCTGGCCGGCCTCACAAGCTATAGCATCCTTCATCCTCTCAGACGACTACAGGAGCAGTTCAAACATATCGGCGAAGGCAACTTCTCGCAGCCGCTGGAGATTTCCGCTCCCCGTGACCTGAGAGCGTTGGTTGAGACTGCAAATTGGATGCGCGCAAAGCTGCAGGAACTGGATGATATGAAAAGTGATTTTCTTGCGCACATTTCTCATGAGCTTCGCACACCGCTCACTTCCATGCGGGAAGGCACCCACCTCTTGTTGGATGAGATTCCAGGGGCTTTAAATAACGACCAGCGCCAGATCCTCCGGATCATGAACGACAGCAGCCAGCGGTTAATCCAGCTGATTTCCACTCTCCTTGACCTCTCTAAGATGGAGGCGGGGATGATGGAATATCAAATCGTACCGACTGAGTTAACACGCATTGCGAGCAGCTCGATCGACAAAGTAAAGCTTCTTGCTGACGGTAAGCACATCCAGATTCTCTCGGATTTCCCTCCGGAGCAGCTTTGGATTCCAATTGACGGCGCGCGCATCGAACAAGCCCTCGACAATATTCTGTCCAACGCGCTGAAATTCGGTCCCATGGGAGGAGTAGTCACGCTTCAGCTCCGCGTCGACCCGACAAGGAATGTTGGCATCTCTGTCTCGGATAATGGTCCCGGCATCCCTGCAGAAGACCTGCCGCATGTGTTTGATCGCTTCTACCAAGGAAGACAAAACGGGAAAAACAAGCTCCCGGGTAGCGGCCTGGGATTGGCGCTGGCTAAAAGGGTGGTCGAAGCGCACGAAGGCAAGATCAGGATCGAGAGCGAAGTCGGCAAAGGCACGACCGTCCGTTTCGAGCTTCCTCTCGCGCCCGTGAGTCAACGCGGCTGATGCGGCCCGGTCATCTCCTCTGCACGTCTTTGCTATTTCTGCTCTGGTGGATCACCGGCTGCTCGATGTTTCAGCGTTCTATGACTCCTCCCGTGACTTCGTTCTTCATGCCGGATCCGCGAGATGGGAGACTTTATGTGACCCTGGAACGGGAAGCAGATCAACTTCTGGGTACCTGCTCCGCAGTGCATTTCTGCGATCGAGCCCATTTTATTCGAGGGCTGGTCGCCCTCTACCAAAACCGGGAGATTGCCGCCGATCATTTTCAAACCGCCGTGGCGATGGCGCCGACCAGTGCGCGAGCAGAGCCGAGCCTGTTCTGGCTCCAACTACTCAAGGAAACGCCCAGCGGAACGGCCGAAGACGGCCGATTCTCTCGTGCGACGGTCCAGTTCGTCCGCGACCTCTTGGACGGAGAACTGCTGGCCGAGCAATTGCTTCAGGAACTGGAGACCTCTCCGGTACAGAGCCTGCAGCGAGACCTCAAGGCGCGAGACAGGAAGCTTGAAGATTTGACCAAGCAACTGGAGGCGCTTAAGCAGATCGATCAGGAGATGCGGGAAAAGACTAAGACCATCCCGTCGAGAGGAAAGGAAAACCCTTAAAAGATGGGACACGAACGCGTTCTTCTCATTGACGATGATGAAGGATTACTCCACCTCCTCAAAGTCCGTTTGACGGCAATGGGATTTCAGGTTGTGCCCTGCACAACTGCCGAGGAGGCGCTGGAAGAGGCTCGCAATGAAATCTTCGACATGGCAATCACGGATCTGCGCCTTGCGGCGCAGGATGGATTAGATCTCATGGACGAGCTGCTGTTAATCCATCCCACGCTACCGGTCCTGGTCCTCACTGCACACGGAAGCATTCCGAACGCCGTCGAAGCGATACAGCGGGGCGCCTTCGGTTACCTGACTAAGCCTTTCGACGATAAGGAATTAAGCGCCTCGATCGAGAAGGCCCTGACACAGCAGCGCATGCGCCGCGAAATCCAGCGCCTGAAGGTCTTGGTCAAAGAACTCTACGGGTTGGAGAACGTCATAGCGGCGAGCGGACCCATGCAAGCCTTGCTGCAGCAGGTGGTACAGGTCGCGGATACCAATGCCACCATCTGCATCGCGGGAGAAACGGGCACCGGCAAAGAGGTGATCGCGCGCGTGATCCATTCCAACAGCCGCCGGGCGCGGGAGCCCTTCGTCGCGATCAATTGCGGGGCCATTCCTGAGTCGTTGTTCGAAAGCGAGTTGTTTGGGCATGCCAGAGGGGCATTCACCGGCGCCTATGAGTCAAAGCGGGGACTCTTCCAGACGGCCGACGGGGGAACCCTCTTTTTCGACGAGATCGGCGAGATGCCGCTGGCGATGCAAGGCAAGCTCCTGCGCGCCTTACAGGAACGCGAAGTGCATCCGGTGGGCACCTCGCGTCCCGTGAAGGTCAATGCGCGCATTATCGCAGCCAGTAACAAGGACCTGGGCCAGGCGGTGAAAAAGGGGACATTTCGAGAGGATCTCTACTATCGCATCCACGTCGTTCCGCTGACGGTTCCGCCGCTGCGGGAGAGACGGGCTGACATTCCGTTGTTGGCGCAGCATTTTCTTAAGTTGAACGCTCAGCGGATGAACAAGGATATCCACGGCTTCCTCCCCGACGCCATGCAGAAGCTGATGCTCAGCCCCTGGCGGGGGAACGTCCGGGAGCTCGAAAATACCATTGAAAAAGCGGTCGTCATGGCTACACAGGACATGATCACAGCCGATCTTATCCACTACCTGGACACTGCAACTGAAGGCCAGATGAAGCCCCTGACCGAGGCCAAGGCGGATTTCGAACAGGGATATCTGAAGGAGGTATTGGAATCCACCCGCGGGAATATTTCCCGCGCGGCATTGATCGCCGGGCGATATCGCGCCGACTTCTATAAACTGCTGAGGAAATACCGCTTGCACCCCGCCGATGCCAAGGCTGTGGAACAGGAGAATTCAGAGAAGATCCCAGGACCCTAGGCTGGCGTTCCTGTCGCATTGTCGCGTGGGGGAAACAAGAGTGCCAGGATAGCCTTCCACACGGCGTCCTTGCCTTCTCCAGTGGTCGCCGAGCACCCCAGCACCGGCATGCCTAGAAAACTCTCCAGCATCCGTACGGCCTCAGCCCGCTGGCCGCGCGTAAGCTTGTCGGTTTTGGTCGCCACCGCAACAGCAGGCACTCCCAGCTGGGTTGCCCAACGAATGAGCTGACGTTCTTTCGCCCCGCCTGATATCGGTCAACACGACAAGCCCCCGCAGAGAGCGACGTCCTCCTATGTAACGCTCGATCATCGGTCCCCATTGCTCGTGCACCGTCCTCGCTACCTTGGCATATCCGTATCCCGGGAGATCAACAAACAGAAATTCGCGACTCTTGCCTTCCGGGCCTTTTGCCGTCACCACTCGAAAAAAGTTCAAGAGGCGGGTACGGCCCGGAGTCTGACTGACTCTTGCCAAACCCTTGCGTCCCAGTAATACATTCAGTAGAGAGGACTTCCCGACATTGGAACGCCCGGCGAAGGCGACCTCTGGAAGCGCATCCGAAGGAAATTGCGAAGGCTGCGTCGCGCTGGTCAGAAATTCGGCAGTCAGGATTTTCATGCGGGCTACAGTGCGCTTCGAAAACCAGTTGGGCTAATTCAGGAGCCGCCGGGCTTGCTGATACCGCCTATCCTGTAAACGCTCCAGATCACCCCGAATAAACCCCAGCCCTAAGACACACAGTTCGAAGTTTTCGGCCAGCTTTCGAAACAGAGGCGGGGAGGACTGCGGGTCGGCAGCCTCAGGACCGTCGCCAAATTCGGCGACCATTCCATAGGACCGCTTGCCAGTCTTGATGTAATCGATAAGGAAATCCTTGTGATAGATTAGGCCCGCAGTCTTGATGCGCTTCAGATATTCGGGAAAGAGGCCAGCCATGAACAGCGTAAAATCCCCGATGTGCCGATGTACTTCGCGTTCACGGGCGAAGGAGCCAGCCTCCTGGGTCACCTCGGATTCATAGAGGAGTTCTGCAACCGCTTCCACGGAATCGCCACGGCTGTTCTTGATCCGGTAGAGCTGATCGCTGCGGGTAAAATCTACGAGCAAAGTTGAGACATATTCGGTGACCTTAAAATCGGACCACCCAAGCTTCTCCACAAATACCTTCTCAGCGAGTGAGCCGAACAATTGCCGCAGGGGATGATGCTCCGGAATATGTGTGTCCACTATTGCACCTCCCGCGACTTCCCTTAGTGAGTATATAAGCCGCCCGGTACCGTTGCAATCTTCGGCTATCCCTCTCTTGTATATATCGAAACCCGGAAGTCAAAACTTAAGCCACGCCTTCATATCAGTTAAATGCCAGTGGTTTAGGTAACCCCCCGGGTATCCAACACGAACGTTACCGGTCCATCGTTCAGCAGTTCGACCATCATATGCGCGCCAAAGACGCCGGTTTCGATCGTCAAGTCCGTTCCGGCTTTTAGCTGGGCCACAAAATGCTCAAACAGCTGGCGGGCTAGGGTGGGTTCGGCCGCCTGGTCAAAACCCGGACGGCGCCCCTTGCGCGTATCGCCCAGCAATG
>VBON01000358.1:1346-2241 GCA_005877525.1 Nitrospirota bacterium | reverse complement strand
CATCAACTGGAGCGCCGAGATCAAGCCGTCGCCGGTCGTGTTATGGTCGAGAAAGATGATATGACCCGATTGTTCGCCCCCGAAGTTGTAGTCTTCCTGGAGCATGCGCTCGAGAATATAGCGATCGCCGACGGGTGTCCGCACCAGCTTGATTCCCGCGCGCGCCATCGTCTGTTCGAGCCCGATATTACTCATCATCGTGGTCACAACTGTCCTGCGCGCCAGCAGATCCCTTTCCTTGAGATCCAGCGCCAGCGCTCCCAGGATCTGATCACCGTCCACGACCTGCCCATCCTCCGCAACAAACACCGCGCGGTCGGCATCGCCGTCGTGTGCGATCCCGAGAGCCGCGCCCTCGGCCTTCACCGCTTCTTGAACCAGGCGCGGGTGAACGGCGCCGCATTCCCGGTTGATGTTGGTGCCGTCGGGGTCGCAACCAGTGACCGTGACCCGAGCTCCCAGTTCCCGGTAGATATGCGGTGCGACTTTGTAGGCAGCCCCGTGAGCGCAATCCACCACGACGGGCATGCCTTCGAGATCAAAGCGTTTGGGAAGCGACTGTTTGACAAACTCGATGTAACGGCCTTCGGCGTCATCAATGCGGAAGGCCTTGCCGATTTCCGAGGCGGTGGGCCGGAACGAATCGATCCGCTGTGAGACGACGAGGTCCTCGATTTGCCGTTCCAACTCATCCGGCAATTTGAGACCTTCCCGGGAAAAAAACTTGATGCCGTTGTCCTCGTAAGAGTTATGGGAGGCCGAAATCATCACTCCGGCATCCGCCCGAAGACTTCTGGTCAGAAATGCGATTGCGGGCGTCGGCAATGGACCGACCAGCAACACATCAATGCCCATCGAGCAGATCCCCGAGATGAGCGCCGATTCGATCATATAG
>VBON01000358.1:0-1275 GCA_005877525.1 Nitrospirota bacterium | reverse complement strand
CTGGTGATGGGTTCGACATTGGCGACACCCCGCATTCCGTCCGTGCCAAAGAGCTTCGCGACCGATGGCCCCTTGCCTCGTTTCATCGGCTCTCCTTTTGAAGATGCTCTCATTGAACCGGAAGACGCTGACCGGCGGCCCGAATCGCCTGGCTCACCCGAACGACGTCCTTCATTTCCGAGACCGCGTGAACTCGAACCACATGAGCGCCATTCAACACGACCGCCGCAACCGCCGCGGCCGTTCCCCACTCTCTTTCTAAGACGGAGCGCCCCAAGAGCGTGCCCAAAAAACCTTTCCGAGAAGGCCCGATGACGATCGGCCGTCCGAGGCCTGTTAAGGAGGCCAACTGATCGAGCAATGCCAAGTTATCCTCCAACCGTTTGCCGAACCCGATTCCGGGGTCCACGGCGATCCGTTCTCGATCGATTCCCCAGGCGACCGCCGCTTCGATCCGTGACCGGAGGAAATCATACACTTCTTCGATGACATCTGTGTATGAAGGATTCAGCTGCATCGTGGCCGGCTCTCCCAGCATGTGCATGAGGATGAGTCCCGCTCCGTATTGCCTCACGACCTCGGCCATCTCCGGATCGTGCCGGAGCGCGCTGATATCATTAATTATGCTGGCACCGAGATCAAGACAGCGTCTGGCCACCTCCGCTTTCGTCGTATCCACTGAGATCGGGACCCGCACTCGTCCCGCGAGCTTCGCGACGATCGGAACCACGCGCTCAAGCTCTTCGTCCAGCGAAATGGGCTGCGCACCGGGCCGAGAGGATTCGCCCCCGATGTCCAAGATATCGGCGCCTTCTTCTATCATCTTAAGCGCCGCGACAACGGCGCGATCAGGATCGAAAAAGCGTCCGCCGTCAGAAAACGAATCGGAGGTGACGTTGAGAACCGCCATCAGCAACACCTGCTCTCCGAGAGGGAACACATGCCCTCTGGCGAGCCATCTCTCCGGGTGCTGCTGGCTCATAGTTTCCTTCTCGGCTGAGACACGGACAGAAGGGAAACGTTACCTGGAAGGAGCGGCGAAATCGGACAGGCCCGTTCCCTGGACAGGCTCAGGCTGGAATCCCTTGAGGAATTGGGGACATCGCGCCCTGGATGATCTTATCAATCTCCGGCGCGTCTAAGACTTCTTTTTCCAAAAGCGCTTCAGCGAGGGCTTTTAGCGCGGCCATGTTCTCCATCAGGATTCGCTTGGTCCGCTCGTAATTTTCGGACACCAATCGCTTCACCTCGGTGTCGATCTTAATAGCAATGTCT
>VBON01000357.1:1353-2945 GCA_005877525.1 Nitrospirota bacterium | reverse complement strand
ATTTTTATGCAGGATTGTTTTGGCGCATACTCAGGGTATGGGCCGCCCGCCTCTCAAAATCGATGTCACCAAAAAGGACCAACAGGAATTACGTAGCCTTCTGAAAGGGGGCGTACAACAGGTCCGCGTGGTCCTGCGCGCCTTGGCGCTGTTGCAATTGACTGAGGACGTCAGCGCTCCCCAGGTCGCCAAGACGATTCCGCTCACGCCACAGGCCATTCGTCGACTCGTCCACCGCTACCGAAAGGCCGGACTGGAGGGCGCTCTCCATGAGAAGCAGCGACCCGGCGCCGCCGAAGTACTGGACCACAACCAGAAACAGCGGATCATCGCCATGGTGTGCGCCGACCCGCCCGAGGGCCGCGCCCGCTGGACGGTTCGGTTGGTGGCCGAGGAAGCGGTAAAGCGAAAACTGATTCCACAGGTGGGAAGAGAGACCATCCGGATTCTGTTGCTCCACCACGATCTCAAGCCGTGGCGGGAAAAAAATGTGGTGCGTCGCCGACCTGAATGACGACTACATCGACAAGATGGAGGACGTGCTCGAAACGTATGAGCGGCCGTATGATGCGGCACAACCGGTGGTCTGCCTGGACGAAAAACCGATCACGCTACACGCCGATGTCCGGCCGGCCTCGCCGGCCAAACCGGGGCGGGAAGCAAGACAGGACAGTGAATATGAACGCTGCGGCACCGCCAATGTTTTCTGCGCCGTAGAGCCCAAAGCGGGACGGCATTTCACCTTCCCCACCACGGATCGGTCGGGATTCCAGTTCGCGCAGGTCCTGTTCCACTTGGCCTTGCAGTATCCAAAAGCCGAGACGATCCATTTGGTGATGGACAACCTCAGCAGCCACCATCAGAAATCCTTAACCGACCTTTACGGGAAAGAAATGGCCAGCGAAGTCTGGAACTGCTTCACTGTCCACTACACGCCCAAGCACGGAAGCTGGCTCAATCAGGCGGAAATCGAGATCGGGATGTTCGCGCGGCAATGCTTGGGAAAACGGAGGATCCCCGACCTAAAGACCCTCCGGCGGGAAGCGCGCGCCTGGAATCGGCAGATGAACCGGAATCGGGTCAAGATCAACTGGAAGTTTGATCGCAAAGCAGCCCGTCGCAAGTTCGGCTACAAAGCGAACTCTTTCAAGCGGTCACAGTACTAGTGGCTGAAAGCCCAAATGTCACTTAGTTTTCGAGCCACGGTGGAGTGGGCCTCCGGCCCGGCCTCCGGCCTGCCATGTCGGCATTCATGCCGACATTCTTTCAGATAACGGAGAATCCAAAAATCTCGCCACGAATGGCGAGATGGCAGGCCAGAGGCCCACTCCACCGTCCAAGCCTAAGTGGCATTGGGCTGAAAGGCCTGCTGAAGAGCCTGCGCACGGCGACCGATTTCGAAGTCCGCACCGAGGCTCAATTCAGGCGGCCATTGCTTGTGAAACCTGGATCTGGGCCGAGCCGTTAATCGAAACAAGTTGCAGCGGCGCTTGGGTCGAGACGCCGGCGGGGATCTGGACGTTGACCTGTCGCGGAGACACGTAGAGGATCGGTAGATCGCGGTCGCCGAGCTGGACTCGCACGCCGCCTAG
>VBON01000357.1:0-1293 GCA_005877525.1 Nitrospirota bacterium | reverse complement strand
GTTCGGGCCGGCCACGATGCCACCGTCGGCGATCACGGGGCGGGGCTGGATCAGGAAGCGCTCGATCTCGGCGCCGTCCACTCCGGTGGCCCGTACGGTCAGGGTCGGGCCGTCGACGTCGACACGCAAGTAGTTGAACATCTCCAGCGCAACGTCGGTCAATCCGCCGCAGTGGACGTCGTGCAGCTCGGCGCCGCCTCCGCCGGTGATCACGTAGGCGGTTCCCAGGCCGGCGGCGACCTCATCGCCACCGATCAAAGGGGCGGTCCGCTCATAGCCGTGTTCGTGGCCGGAGAGGACCAGGTGCACGCCGCGACGCTCCAGGATCGGGTTGACGCGGGCGCGTACGACGGCCGAGATCGGGTCCGTGAGGTGATGGCCGGTAGGATAGGGCGGATGGTGGAGGAGGACGATCTTCCAGAATTGGGCTGTTGAAGCCAGGTCTCGATCGAGCCAGGCCAGCATCCGGTCGGCTGCGTTAAGGGGCAGCAGATTGGAATCGAGCGCGGTGAAATGCGCGTCGCCCCAATCGAAGGAATAATAGCGCCCGGCATCGGCCGGATCGGCGCCGTTCTGCGGGAGCGAGTGTGACGCCAGGTAGGCTGCTCCCGCATCCGCCATGTAATCGTGATTACCCAGCGTCGGGAAGATAGGGAGACGCTCGAGGAGCGGCGCGTTCAAGGCGAAGTAGTTGCTCTCGTACTGGGCGAAGGCGCCGCGTGGATAAGCGGCGTCGCCGGTATGGAGGAGAAACGAGATCCCGGGTTCGGCGGCCATGCGCTGAATTGCGGCGCGCTGTTCGGGTGTGTTCTCGCCGGAGTCGCCGAAGACCAGGAACGACGATTTGCCCGGGGCGGCGGTCCGGAACAGGCTGGGGCCGGAAGTCAGGGTCGCGCCGTCCACTTTGATTCGATAGGCGTACTCGGCTCCGGGATCGAGACCGCGCAGGTCGGCCTGGTATTGGTAGAACGTGTACGGCAATCCCGTGAGTGCGGACCCGAAAGTCCGGCGCGACGCGGCAGCGGTCAGCAATGGTCCATCGGACGCGGCGAAAGCTACTCCGCCGTCGCCGGGATCGAGAGTCGCCCAGAGAATCGACGCGCTATCTGAATGGGCATTCTGGAGATAGGGTCGTCGTACAAGGGTCGCAGCCGCTCGGACAGTCGGAGGCCGGAGCGCGAATAAGGCTCCCATCCGGAGTATGTCCCGGCGGGATATGATCGTGCGTTCCGTACATCAAGTGTATCGCAAGTCAAGGAGCTGGGATAAGGACCTCCATTGTGTTACCGAGCG
>VBON01000356.1:349-2821 GCA_005877525.1 Nitrospirota bacterium | reverse complement strand
TATGGCGACCCCAACCGGACAAGTTTCGAACTCCAGATGAATTCAGAAATGGCAATCTGGCTTGCTGGAGCGCCGTCAGCGGACGGTCGGCGGACGGTCGGCGGACGGATAACGGACGCTAGGCGGACGCTCCGCAAACGGGAGGTCGCAACCCTGCCGCGTGTAAATTAGGCGGATGGACGAGATGGGGGCTTTTCTGTCGGCAGCTTTGGGCCAAGCACCTGGGGCCGGGGCCGGTGGGCCTCCGCCGTTGGTCGTTGCGGTTTCTAGCTGGCTCCAAGAACGTTTCGGCATCGTTCTTCCTATCCGCATCGACGAACCCGCTGACGACTAATAGCTTTGCCTGACTGCCCAAACTCGGGAGTCCGAAGCCTGCTAGGTATTCGCGGATTTTAGCCGCTCCGCGATGTCATCGAGCATCCGCAAGAGCAGGTCTGCCAAGAGTATGACTTCGGCGGCCTGGGTCCGATCCTTGTAGTCGACCTGACGATGGCTGGTCGGATTCTTGAAGACGCCAATCGCGCCCCAGAAGAGAGCCATCGTCGCGTCGCGCTCTCCCTTATCTAGGCTCGAGTCGGCGAGCGGGCCGTCCGCCTTGAACGCCTCTTTCATCAGGGCTACGCCGAGGCTCGACTCCGACGCGCCGGCGAGCTCGCGGACGCGGATTTCGACCTGTCGGAGGGCGGCGAACGCGGCGAGCTCGTACTCGCCGAGGAGGAACTGCTGGCGGATACGCGCTTCGATCAGCGGATGTAGGCCGGCCGCGAGACGGGCTTCGTCGGTAAGGCGCCGGAGTGGCTCTACCTCCTTGGCGAGCTGCTGACCGCGCCGCGTCACGAAGTACGGATAGCCAGTCTCCGATTCTGATTCAAGCCACGCCCACGCCTCTGCCATTGCACGAAGGAAGCCGCGCGGGTTGGACCCCAAGTCGTGCCCAGCCCAACTCGGGACGTTCACAATGTTGCCGGGATGGAAAAGGGGCGTGTGACCTGCGGCCGACGCAACGATGAAATAGCGGAGTAGGTGGATCGCCAACGTCGGGGTAGGAAGGCGGACTGCATCGTCGCCGGGCGGAATGAAGTCCGATAGCATCGCCATACGGCGAGTTTGGCAGATGGCGCCGTCTCACCAATGATCCGCACTCAGCAACCACTTTGTCACTGGAACCGCACTCACCATCGATGGAGGCTTCATCTTCGTGTTTTTGGCGGCCATGACTTTCTTTCTTGCGGTCACTTAAACACTCGCCTCTGTAACGAAGCCTTCGGTCCAGTGATCCAGGTCAAGCGGGAACTCGTCGACGCTGAACTCGGCAGGGTGGTCCCGGAAGCCAGGAGTCACTTGTAAGCGCCGGGTCGCGTCTTCGGCCGCCTGACGCGTTGTGTACACGCCGATGAACTTAGTCTCTCCGCAGCCATCCAGTTCGTAGCTGTGCTGGACGACGAATACGCTCTTGACCGGTGATGACACTACCAAAGGTCCACGATCTTGGCTCGGTGCTCAATCCGTTCAATTTGGGACCACGGTGTGAACGGAAACGAGCGCCCGAGCGGGCGCAGAACGATTCGCGCCATGGCAGCGCTTGCGTTGAGATCCAGCCAGGAGGCGAGTCTCATTGGGCCGACATATTGTCGTCTCGAAAAAGCTCTGTACGGTGCCACGAGAAACCAGGCGAGGAAACCTAGGGGAAAAAGGGCCCAAAGCATAATGCCGCGAAGGCTAAGAAAACATAGCTGAGCGATCGAATGTCGCATTTGCAAAAGAAACCTCTGCAGATTCAATATCGCGGGAAGCCAAATCCTTCCTGGGCGGCTAAAGCTGCTACGAATAACCAAAAAATTGTTATAGCGCTTATGCCTGGGCGCGACCCCCCACCGGACAAGTTTCGAACTGCAGCTGACTACGAAACTCAGCCTTTGGCTCGCAACCGGCTTGGCAACGCACGGTCAGCGGACGCCTAACTGACGCTCAGCGGACGGTTCCTGCCGGGTTTCTTAAGTGAGCAGGCATGGTCGCGGTTAATCGAGAAAGCTGACGACCTCAGCCTCACCGACGACGCGATTGCCCTCGCAAATCTGCATTTTGTCGCCGTGGGCGACGTTGTCAAACAGTATCTTGCGAACCTCCGGCGACATGACCACAACCGCCCTCCCGGATCCGCCAGGTTCAATGGACGCACCGTCGGGCATCGTCAACTCCGACAGGCCGATGGTCAATTCGTTTTTGCCCCCATTGTGAAGTCTGAGGATCGGTCGATAACCCGAAGAAATCGGTCGCGTCCGGCCTCCGGAATCGGGGGGCCCAAGCCGGATGTCCACCAATAAGGTTGGCAGGGGTGTCAAGTCGTCTGATCGGTTCGCCATGGGCTTGGCCCTTTGATCAATATTGACACGGTCGGGGGGAACTGCTCGCCCCTACAAACAGCCCCTCTCCCTCCCCGCCGGGAAACCTTTTCGGCTGCCTGACGGCTGG
>VBON01000356.1:0-323 GCA_005877525.1 Nitrospirota bacterium | reverse complement strand
CGTTATGCCAAGTGGGCTTGCATGACGTGCGATGCCACCGCCCTGTCCGCCACGACGATGTCGCAGTACGGAAGCTCGAGCCCATGGCATCGATGTCACGGATATCGTTCTGCGTCCGGCCACGCAGCGCGTCGCAATCGTACGTGGTCTTAGGCGTCAACGGCGGGTCATGAGTGAGGGGCTTCAGGGTGTGAAGTGGGCCAATTCGACGCCCGCCAACGATTTGTTTACGGCTTCCAAATTCATCCTGGCCTCCAGGCCGCGAGCATCGTGAGCTCTTGACCAAATCTCAATGGCTCCCGCGTCATAGCACTCCTCAATAA
>VBON01000053.1:550-7109 GCA_005877525.1 Nitrospirota bacterium | reverse complement strand
TCTACTGCGCGCTGTCGGGGTGGTGACAAAGCTGCTGCGCTTCGCAGCCTCCCGTGGGTGGATTGGGCTAACTACTGGGCCACCGGCGATGCCAGTTCCCGGGCGACCAACTCAGCCGCTCCACACGGGCATCTCGGTCCGAACGAACGGGGCATCGAGGGAGCGTTACTCGACCTGGAGTACCAGCGCATGGAGCTGATCAAGTTTAACCTGTTCGATGATAGCGGCACCTATCCCGAATACGTGCGGGGCCGTGGCGGGACCGCTGGACCGGCCCTCAAGGTATGGGACACTATGCGGCTGTCCAAAGATGATCCGAACTATACGAAGGTCGGTGGCGAGGGGCCGCAGGTGTGCTGGGATGAGTTGATCCGGTTCCGCACCCTCACCGGCATCTGCAACGACATCCGCAATCCTCTGATGGGCTCCACCCGCCAGCCCTTCGCCCGCAATGTGCAGCTCGAGGCCACCTACCCGGACTTGAGAAAGAATGAGCTAGCTAGGAACCGCCACGGCGACCGGCTGGGCCTCCTCAAGCCCGATCCGCAGGTGATCAGTCGCAAACTGTTCACCCGGGCGCAATCGCAGCCCGACAAATGCCGCGGAGGCCACGGTTTGCCCGGCTATTCCCCGGAGGCACAGTGCGACTATAAGAAGGCTCCCTTTTTTAACGTCCTTGCGGCGTTCTGGATCCAGTTCATGACTCACGATTGGTTCTCCCATCTGAGAGAAGGCCATAACCAGGCTGAGTTGATGCCCGTCGGTTGCGCGAGGCAACTCGTCGATAACGTAGAGCGGTCCCTGACGCCCAGTGATGTCGCAAGACTTGAATGCCGCCCGGACGACTTAATGGACACCGCCTATGTCGGCGAGCACAACGATCCGCCGGTTTTTGTCCACCAAGGCAAGGAATACCTAAGCAGGGTCTACAAGACCAGCGAGAACACGGTCACAGCGTGGTGGGATGCCTCCCAGATCTATGGCTATGACGAAACCTCTCGCCGTCGCGTCAAGCGGGATCCTCATGACCCAGCGAAGCTCCTGTTGATCCCTGTGGGCGATCGCGCCACGGCAGGCGAGAAGCTGGGCTACCTGCCCCTGTTCGAACCATCCGATCCCATCAACCCTCAATGGACCGGCCAGGAAGCGACCGCCTTTCCGGACAACTGGTCCATTGGCATGAGCTTCTACCACAACGTCTTCGCTCGCGAGCACAACCTGTTCGTGGCGGCCTTCCGCAGCCGGGCATTGGCGACGCCGGATGACGACAGCGGGCTGCGCAATCCAATACGTCCGACGCAAGTCATCCGCTACAAGGATGTCACCGCAGATGAGCTATTCGAAATCGGACGGCTCGTGGTGTCGGCGGAGATCGCCAAGATACATACGATCGAGTGGACGACCCAGTTGCTCTATGACGAGCCACTGTACCTGGGCATGAATGCGAACTGGCACGGTCTTATACAGAAGCACGACGTGGTGACAAATGCTCTCGAGAGGATCGTCGTGAGCAACTTCGGCAAGTCCGACGACGCCAAGAAGGCGACTCAGTGGTATTCGGTCTTCGCGTCTGGCGCCGGGATCTTCGGACTGGGCAGTCGGATATACGCCAACGACGGGATCTTCGCCCGCGATGACCCAAGCAAAGCGGACATCTGGAGCCTTCAAAATCTGGACCATGTCAACGGGGGAACCAATCACTTCGGTTCGCCGTTCAACTTCCCTGAGGAGTTTGTCACGGTCTACCGGTTGCATGCGCTTGTTCCCGACCTTCTCGAGTATAAGGAACTGGATAAGGATCCCAACATCATCCAGTACAAGATCCCGGTGGTGGAGACCCTTCAGGGCAAGGCCACCAAGGCCATGCGGGAGCGAGGACTGGCCAACTGGGCTCTGTCCATGGGACGTCAGCGGTTGGGGGTCCTCACTCTGCAGAATCATCCGCAGTTCCTGCAGAACGTACCCATGTCACGTCTGCACACGGCGACCGATCAGATCGACGTTGCAGCCCTGGACCTCATCCGTGACCGAGAGCATGGGGTCCCGCGCTTTAATGAATTTCGCCGCCAGTATGGGCTCAAGCAGCTGACAAGCTTCGATGACTTTATCGATCATCGGCTTCTCAAAGGTTCCGCCGAACGCAACGAGCAGGAGAGATTGGTAAGCCTGCTGCGGGAGGTGTATGGCCAGCATACGTGCGACGCGTCAAAGATCATCACCAGCGCGCAGGCGAACGACGACAGAACACCCATCAACGATTGTCTTGGACATTCGAACGGAAGTATTGTGGACAACATCGAGGACGTCGATACCGTCGTGGGCTGGCTCGCGGAATTCGCTAGGCCCCCCGGCTTTGCCATTTCCGAGACCCAGTTCCAGGTGTTCATCCTCAACGCCTCGCGGCGTCTATTCAGCGATCGTTTCTTCACCTCTAGCTTCCGGCCGGAGTTCTATACCCATCTGGGTGTGCAATGGATTACGAATAACGGCCCGGATGGCAAGGTCCTCGAAAAAGGCACGCCCAACGGCCACGAGGTGGAGGTGTCCCCGCTGAAGCGCGTGCTGCTGAGGACCATCCCGGAGCTGGCGCCCGAGCTCGAGCACATGGTGAATGCATTTGATCCCTGGGCACGCGACCGGGGCATGTATTACAGCCTTCAGTGGAAGCCGCGGCCCGGGGCCGAGACGGACCCGGCATTCAAATGAACCGATGGGAAGAATGTGAGGGCTGCGATCGTTTTACTGTCACATGTCGGACGGTTTTTCTAAGAAGTCGGTAATCTCTTTTCGTTTATTCTGCACGAGTCCCTGAGCAGCAGCGCGAAGCAAAGCCCTGTCGCATTCAGACTCGATCTTAAAGAGAGTCGGAATCAGCGCCATATGCTGTCTCACGCTGTCTCTCTCTTTGAACTCGGATTTGTCACAGGAGTCTGGAATGGCGGACTGCCAAGCTTGCTGGGGCAACCACGCGTCGTCGGTATGCCGAAGCACAAGCACCTTGATAATAGTGTCGTCAGGTAATACTTTGCGTTCGCTCTGGAGGATATGCCAAACCATCGCCTGGTAGGCATTCGCGCGCTGCTCCATGATTCCGATGATGCGTCCGCTATCCTTAACGAAGATGTCAAAACCATTTTTCATGCGGTCGAGCGCATCGTTTTTTACCCAGAAGGGAAATGAGCTATCAAATGCAATCACGAGAGCACGTTTGGCTTTCTTATCGGCTAACTTTTTCAAGAACAATTCTACGAGCGATTCGGTCCCTTGATTATCGAAGAGACCGCCATCCCCGACATGCAGGTAGCTCTCCTTGCCCGCTACCTGAACGGTAATAGGACCGATAAAGAACGGAAAAGAAGCTGAGGCGGTCACAGCATAGGCGAGCGGAATCTTCCTCGGATCTGCTTCTTCATCCTTCAAGGTGACGGGGAGTAATGCAACTTTTGCTCTCTCAAGAGATTCCGGCAAGGGCCTGTTTGTTTTCAGCTCCTGTTGCAACCTGGGAATAAAATCATATTTGAAATCCTCGGAAGGAACGGTCGTCATGACAACCCGTCTTCCGTTGTTATACAGCGTGGCGTTGAGGATGAGACGAGGACTATTTCTCTTTTTCTCCCGCTCATATAAATCCTCAAATGTTCTCTCGCCGAGAAAGGCCGATGAGAGGGTCTCTGCCAGGGAGGTGGCACGCTGATTTGAATTGAACCACCGAATGTTGAAAAATTGTCTTAATTCCAATGAGCGCTGATAGTTCGCGCTCATGGCAGTCCTATACTTGTCGAAGAAGTCCCGGTACGACTGCGTCAATGAGCCGTCGGCGGAGAGCACGTGCACCTCGGCGTCGGGTTTATGGGTGACAAAATAACTCGACGCGACACTGCCTCCAGAAACGCTCGAAATATAAGATACGTGTTCTAATATCGAAGGCGTGCCGGGCCCAGTCCGTAGATGAGATAACGCCTCGATGCCCGCTGCTCCGAAGTACGCTGCCCGGCTGCCACCCCCAGAGAGCGCGATGCCTACGAGAAGGGACGATCGTTCTTCCAAGGGCGGGAAGATGTTAGCATCCGGCTCGATTTTGGGGAGATGCTGCACATGAGAAGAACACCCCGCCAGTACAAAGAAGAATGCCAGGATGAATGTCTGCAGACGTCGCATGCGTATGTCCATCACTTTCCTCCTCGATAGATGAACTCGTTTTAAGAAGCGTCCCGGTCGAAGGGGATTTGCGAAGGGGATTTGTTAGAGGTGACTGCACAGACTTGGCAGATTGCTTGTCCATAGTCCCCCGCTGGGTTTTGTGATTAACACAACAAACATTTTTCTTCAATTCAGCCAGTATGCAGGCGAGGAAAAAGGAAGGCAGGCCGCCATCCAACCTCATGGCGTATTAGCCTATTTAATCTATTTAGCATAACCCTCATGTATTTTCGTCACCAAAAGTGAACGTCAGGTTTTTCCCTGACTTGACACCACCGGTGCTTGCGTATAACAAGGACCAGTTTTTTCTGTACGTAACAATTGTCAATATCTCTCACGGTTAAGGACCAATACGGGCGAATGAGCACTCGACGGGCTTTCTTGAAACTTGCCGTGCTCACCGGGGTGAGCTTTTCCCTGGCAGGATGTGGTCTCTTCACGCGCGGATCGGAGGGAAGTGCGGAGGGTGCCCTTCCTTGTGCAAAAATTGCGGCAGACGCTGAATCTGAATTCGACTATGTGGTAGTCGGGTCCGGAGCGGGTGGAGGCCCGCTCGCTGTGAACCTGGCGAAAGCAGGCTATAAGGTGCTTTTGCTGGAGGCTGGAAGCGACGCCGAGAATTACCATTACTCCGTCCCCGCCTTCCATGGCTTGGCGAGCGAGGACCCAGCCTTTAGTTGGAATTTCTTTGTCCGGCACTATGAGAATGAAGAACGCCAGGCGCGGGATAGTAAATACAGGCCGGAGCGGAAGGGGGTCCTGTACCCCCGGGCCGGCACGCTGGGCGGATGCACGGCGCATAATGCCATGATCACGGTGTATCCGCATAACAGTGACTGGGATCGGATTGCTCAGCTGGTCGGAGACTCTTCCTGGCACAGCGAGAACATGCGGAAGTATTTTGAACGACTGGAGCGATGTCAATATGTCAAACGCCAAGTGGATCTGAAGGACAATCCGAGTCGACATGGGTTCGACGGATGGCTCACGACGAGCACTGCGGATCCCAGATTGGCCATCAAAGATGCGCTTTTAGTCGGAATGGTCCTGCATGCAGTCGCTGAGGCGCTTGCTGAACAGCTCGGCAGGCCGCTGGAGGCGCTCTCCACGCATTTTGATCCGAATGACTGGCGCGCAGTGGGGAACAGTCCGCAGGGCATTGTCGAGACCCCTCTTGCCGTGAGGAATGGAAGACGCAATGGGACAAGGGAATACATCCGGGAGACCGCGCGGCAATGCCCCGCGCACCTTGTCGTAAAAACGAATGTGCTGGTGACGAACGTCTTGCTGGCTGAAGACAACAAAGCGATCGGCGTCGAGTACCTTAAGGGCTCGCACCTCTATCAGGCAGATCCAAACCCAGAGGCTAGAGCGTCTGGAACCCCGGGGCGGGTGTTGATCAAAAGGGAAGTGATTTTATCCGGAGGCGCCTTCAACAGTCCCCAGCTTCTAAAGCTTTCCGGAATCGGCCCGAAGGAGGAACTCGACAAGCTGGGGATCAAGGTCCGCGTGGACTTGCCGGGCGTGGGCGAGAATTTACAAGATCGCTATGAAGTCGGCGTGGTCAGTGAAATGAGGGCGGACTTTGCCATTCTCAGAGATTGTCCCTATGTCCCTCCAGCGCCCGGCGATCCTCCCGATGCCTGCTTTGAACAGTGGGAGTCCGGGACAGGGGTTTACACGACGAATGGGGTCGCGCTGAGCATGATTAAAAAGTCCAAGCCAGCGCGGACGGAGCCGGATCTGTTTATCTTTGGCGTGCCCGCCTATTTTAAAGGGTACTATCCCACGTATTCCGCCTCGCGCGGCCAGAATTATTTTACCTGGATCATTCTCAAAGCGCATACGCGAAATACTGCTGGAAAGGTCACCCTGCAATCAGCGGATCCTCGCGAAGTCCCCAACATTCAATTTCATTACTTCGATGAAGGCAACGATGCCGGAGGCGAAGATTTGGAGTCGGTCGTGGAGGGCATTGAATTTGTGAGACGCATTACGGCCCGAGCTCCTCTCCTCATCAAGCAGGAAATTATCCCGGGCAAGTCCGTCAACAGCCGCGAGCAGCTGAAGGACTTCATCAAGAATGAAGCGTGGGGGCATCACGCCTCGTGTTCGAATAAGATGGGGCCGAAGGACGATAAGATGGCAGTCGTGGACAGTAAGTTTCGGGTCTATGGAACGAAAAACCTGAGAGTCGTGGACGCCTCCGTGTTTCCCTATATTCCTGGATTTTTCATTGTTTCGGCGGTGTACATGATCAGCGAGAAGGCCAGCGACGTCATACTCGAGGACGTCATACTCGAGGACGCCCGGGCGTTATCCCTAGACGCCGCGAAGCGCTCCTGAGGCGGAGCCTGCA
>VBON01000053.1:0-528 GCA_005877525.1 Nitrospirota bacterium | reverse complement strand
AAGCACCCTTCACCCTCTCCGAAATACTGGAAGAGGAGTTTCGGGTGGTTCATGACTGTCGCGGAAGATTTTTCGAATTTCATTGGAATAACCCCGCTCATATCGCCGAACGGCTCAAAGCCTATGGTCTCAGACTGGCCGATACCAGTGAGAAGGAAACCGCAGATCTTCAGATCCTCCGACGGTTTTCTGATTTCCCAGGTCGCGGCAAAGAAGAACGCAAGGAGCTTCAAGGCATCCTAACAAGATTCACTGGCCGATTGAACGACCTTGCACGAGATCCCAATCTCACCGCGCGGCTCTTACCCAACAATTCTCTACAAGACACCGAGGAGATTCGAAGTTTTAAAAAGAGTCAGGTCGATACGAATGCGCGACTCCTGCAATGTCTGATGGCCGACTGCATCCATCCCCGGAGCGAACCTGCAACCCGGACGGCTTACTTCGTGGCCGGCGATCTTGAAAATGCGGAAAAGCTGGCGGCCGAGTTGGGTCGCCGTTTTTCCATCACAAACCCCTTCACATCTG
>VBON01000052.1 GCA_005877525.1 Nitrospirota bacterium | reverse complement strand
CCACGGCATCCAAGCCCGCGATTCGGCGAAGATAGACATGCGGATTCCGACGTGCCGCGCTGATGCTCGCCAGCAGGATGCCGGTGAACGCGACCACGAAGAGCAGGTTATTTACCTGAGCGAGGTTAAACCAGTTCGGCTCCGAAATCGCCTCAGAGACGGGAGAACTAACCTCCAGGTCGCCCTCGCGAATCACTAGCTTCGCGGCATAGCGTTTCCCGTCCTGAATTGGAAAGTTTTGCGAGGAAGGAACCTTGACGTAGTGGTCCCCCTTCGCGGCCGGTTGATTCCACCAGGGAAAATCGCCCGGCTTGAGGTAGCGGACATTCGAGGGCATCTCGGTGACTTTTTTAAATTCCCTGAGAGTCCCCGCCTCTCCGCCCTCGGCCATCCATATTTGTACCTTCCGGGCCTTGCTGTCGCCAGGCGAGGACTTCCAGACGAGGCTGAGGCTCTTTCCCGCATCGTTCGGCGTGTCCAACGCGCGGAAGCCTTCCGGAGAGGTGAGAGGGACAGGGGCGGCGAGGGCCGCCCCTGGTATCAGCAGGAGAAGAAGAAGAGAACCAAGGATCACTTCTGGGCCAATTTCACGCTGATGGCTCCGCCGAGATCGCCTTCTTTCGCTCCTTCCTTCATGTAACCGGAGATGTCTTTCTCGCCCTTGGGCTCGCCATGACAATTGAGGCAGCCTTTCCCATAGAACAGCGGGAGCATGACTCGGGTGGTCTTGCCACCGTCCACCTGCTCGCTGACGATTTTCTCGCCCTGCCGCGGATATGAGGGATCGGCAAATTTCTTCAGCACCCCGGCCTCGAATTCGTCCGCCTTATTCTTAGGGTTGCGCAGAAAGCCGTCGAGCGTGGTCTGTTTTAGATAGATCCCGGACTTTGCGGTGAATTTCGCGGCGGTCTGTGTCCCGAAGGTCGCCGGAATGAATCCCTTGAAGCCGACGCCTTGTTTGTTGATGACGGGCTGATAGTCTGCAACCGTTTTCTTGCTGACGTCGACCAACTGTGGTAGCAGTTCTTTCGCCATGTGCGGGACCTTCTCGTCCTTCAACTTGCTAAGGTCCACCTTGGCACGCTCTTTGAACTTTTCGGTCAGCTGTTTTTCGAAGGCTTCGGGCGTGAATCCCTTGTCCCCCTTATCCGGATCGTTGATCAGCGCCTGATTGGCCCCCACCGTGACCCGGCCAGAATCCAAAAGAATTGCGAGAAGGCGCCCCGTCTCAACGGCCTCCTCACTGGCGGACGCGATGACCGGGAAAAGGCCCGTACCAATAATTGCAAGGATTGCTGCAAACAAGCTGACTCTTGAAATCCTCATAGTTCCTCCCTTTGTGTCATTTGGCCACCTGCCGCCATGGCGGGCAACACTTTCGGGGGCCAATTGTACCCAGAAGGATACTCGAAATCTAGGACCCTTCGATAATTTCTACATTCGCCCGGGGAACCACGGCCTTCGTACCATCGGCAAATACAATCTCCATGACCCTGACATGGCTCTCGGTGGGGATCATGAGCAGATCCGAGGGGAGGGCAACCACCTCGCCGATGCGCCCGAAGAAAGGCTCTCGAATGACCCGCACCGGGTCCCCGATTTTCGCCCCGGCTCTGACCTGGCCGGAAAGGTCGGCTGTGTTGATGGATTCCTCGGAACCTCTAGGAACGATGATTTCGGGGCGGATCACGCCCGCACGAATCTGCGTGGCGCCGGAGATAGACGCCTTTCGCCCATTCAAAGCATGTAACAACTCAAAGGTTTTGCTTGCCATGGGAATCTGGCCGAATCCTTCCGTCAACACGAGCGTGAAGCCGATATTCTCGGTCCCGGTGATGGCGACGCCGAGATCATAGCCAAGCAGGGATCTAAGATCCTTATCGTGCATGCCACCAACGACCAGACCTTTCACTCCCACGGCCTTCGCCCGTTGGAGGGCTTCAGCCCCGACAAACGCCCCCCCGATGACGATCTTGCCGGCATGTTCAGAAGTCAATTGGCCGGCCTCCAACGGCTGTTCAGGGCTTGTCGCCACCATCACGAGAGTTCCCCAGGTCTCTCCTCCAACCCCGAAGATCCCCTGGACAAAGGCGCAGGTAGTTTCGATCCGGACGCCCTGGCCGGGGATGACTTCTACCACACGGCCATCCACATAACTGAACAAATCCAAACGGCGCGGCGGTTCACGTAGCAGGACCTGGCCCGTCGAATTTGAAATCGTTTCAACGGACCCGGTGATCGGCGAGACGACGGTCGACTTGAACCACTTAATTAAAGGCTTATTTTCCGCAAGGACCTGCCCCTGCTCAACTCTTTCCCCCTCGCGTTTGACCATGAACTCTTTCAAGTCCTCGGGCAGAATGCCAAGCAGGTTCACGACGTTGACCACATGCACCTTGCCCGGGAGTTCTGCGCGCGCCACGACCTTGTCGGAGCTCACCGACTCTCCCTCCTGGACCAGCACGACCCCGGGAATTGGCAGGAGACGTTTGCGCGCGACCAGTGTCCGTGGTGTCACAGTCAGGCCGGGTGTATAGCTATGAGCCATGCAAATCCTCAGCCCCTCCTTTGTAAGGAGGGGTAAGGGGAGATAGAGGTCTCTACCCCACCCAACCTCCCCTTACAAAAGGGAGGGGCAGTTCACGTTGGGTATAAGTTCAACGTCTCATGCCATTTCTTAAGGAGCCCTACTCGGTCCTCCAGCCGGCTTGGAAGGTTTAACGGGCGCCCTCGGCCGTCGAGCATGAGGCCGACAACACCGCCGCGCGCGCGGCGGTGCACGGCTTCCCCGCGACCTGCGCCGACATCGACATTCCTCGCCGGAGTTACCTGCACCATCGCTTCCTCATTGAGCCCCAGCGGAAGCAGCCGAAGCTCTCCAAACTTTAAGGTTCCCTGCACCGGCCCACCCGGGAGCGCGGCCGTGTATTCGAGGCAGCGCTCGCCCTGCTTGCCTTGGCCGATCGGTGCAATGCAGGTTCCCAGATAGATCATGCAGTCGTGGACGAATACCTCCATGGCGGCCTGCTCGTTTACCGTGGAGAGGACTCCGAGGTGCGGCATCATAAAGATGCTGTCCACGGACAGCTCGGTGAAACCTAGGGGTTCATACGCGTCCACCATCATCAGCATGGACTGTACCCGCCGAGGGGCATGGGACAGAATCCCCCCGCTTCCCACAATCAGGTCCAGCTGCAGCATATTAATCAGCGTCTGTCCAGACCCCTTCTGGTCAAAGACATCCGAAATGGAGCGCTCCTGTTGCACGCCCTTGAGTCCAGTGGCGAGGGTCTTGTGATGGCCGAGCGCCAAGCGCAGGGCTTCGCGCGCGATCGCTTGCTCGATCATCAGCTCCTCGAGGGTCTGGGGAACTGTGGTCGGCCGGATCATTTTGTTCTTGATGCGGTTGCGCAGGTCCTGTTCGTCGATCGAGAACGGCACCCAGCGCATGATATTCTCGAGACCGCTTTCCGCCATCACGTTGGAGATGCTGTAACTCATGCCGAGGTTGGCCGATACCGTGCGGTTAAAGATGCCCTGAAAGATCGAGAAGACGTCGGTGGTCGCTCCTCCGATATCCACCCCGATTAGATTGATCCCTTGCTTCTTGGCGATGGTCTCCATAATCAGGCCGACCGCGGCTGGCGTGGGCATGATGGGAGCGCCCGCCCATTCAATCAACCGGCGGTATCCCGGCGCCTGCGCCATGACGTGCTCGAGGAAGAGATCGTGGATCTTGGTGCGTGCGGGCACGAGATTCTCTCGCTCCATCGTCGGGCGCAGGTTCTCGGTAATGGTCAAGGCCGTCTTTTTTCCAAGGATCTCTTTGATCCGCTCGCGGCCGTCTTTGTTGCCGGCATAGATGAGCGGCAGGTTATAGCTCATCCCGAGCCGCGGACGTGGCTCCGCCGCGCTGATGTATTCCGCCATTTCGACCACATGAGTGACCGTGCCGCCGTCGGTGCCGCCGGACAGAAGGATCATGTCCGGCCGAAGCGACCGAATCCGCTCGATCTTCTCATGCGGCAGCCGCCCGTCATTTGACGCCAGCACATCCATGACGATCACCCCGGCGCCGAGCGCGCATCGCTGGGCGCTTTCGCCGGTCATGCTCTGCACCACACCCGCGACCATCATCTGAAGGCCTCCGCCCGCGCTGCTCGTAGAAATATAAATGTCCACGCCAGCCTTGGGATCGCCACCGATCCCCGAGGGTGTCAGGATCTTTTCATCCTCCAGAATCCTCCGCCCGGAGAGCTCTTCGATCTCGCTAATGGCATTCAGGACCCCCCGAGTCACGTCCTCAAACGGCGCTTCCACGGTGGTCGGCGCTTCGCCGCGATAGGTCTGGCGGTATTCGTTCCCGACTTTCTCGATCAGGATGGCTTTGGTGGTCGTACTGCCGCAATCGGTCGCGACAATCGTGCGCAGCGGCCGGTCAGTCATGTCAGGGGCGTGGTCCTTGCGCGCGCGCCTCGATCAGCGCTGCGAGCCGCACGAGCGTGTCCCGTCGCTCGAGGAGGCAGGCGATACGTTCCACGTCCCGTTGAGGAAAGACGACATCAAGGATAGGAGTGAGAAAATGCAGCGCCTGGCTGCCGAGAAAATTCATAGGCCCGACGGATTCCAGAAACAGCACGGCGGGGGTGGCCATGCCCCGGCGGACAATGGCGTCCGCGGCGCGCTCGAGCAGCGCGATATCTGCCGACGTAAGCGGTTCGGCTGGCGCCGTCGCAAAGGCCCCCTGGAGCTTAGAACGGAGACCACTGAGCTTTTGTGAGAGAAATCCCTTGGGAGGCGATGCCATATAGCCGCTCAGAGAGTACCTACGCTAAACTTCTTCATTATAGAGAGCGCGAAAAGAGGGAGTCAATTGTGAGGGCGCACCGCTTCTTCCGCATGATACGAGCTTCGCACGAGGGGGCCGGATTCCACATGCTGAAAGCCGAGCGCGAGACCTTCTTCTTTGAGCCACTGAAATTCACTGGGTTCATAAAACCGGATCACCGGCCAATGGGCCTTGGTCGGTTGAAGATATTGGCCGATGGAGAGGATCGCACACCCCATTTCTCGTAATTCCTGCATCACCGCGCGCACTTCGCCCAGGGTCTCACCCAGTCCCACCATCAGCCCGGATTTCGTGACCGCCCCTTTCTCGGAGGCAGAGTGAAGTAACCTGATCGAACGCAGATACTTGCCCTGCGGTCGCACCGACGGAAATAGTCTCGGCACAGTCTCGATGTTATGGTTCAAAACATCGGGCTTCGCCGCCAGCACGGTGTCCAGCGCAAGCTCCTCACCCATGAAGTCCGGGATCAACACTTCGATCGTACAACTCGGCAGCTCGCGACGAATCGCGTGAATCGTCTCGGCAAACATGCGCGCGCCCCCGTCCGGCACTTCGTCGCGATTGACGGAGGTGATGACCGCATGGCGCAATCCAAGGATCTTCACGGCTTCCGCCACGCGCGCCGGCTCCGCTTCGTCCAGCGGCAAGGGCCGGCCGGTCGTCACCGAGCAATAGTGACAGCGCCGCGTGCAGATATCGCCCAGGATCAGAAACGTCGCGGTCCGGTTGTTCCAGCACTCCCATACATTGGGACAATGCGCCTCCTCGCAGATCGTATGCAGCTTGAGCGCGCCGGTGAGGCGCCGAATTTCCTGATAATCGGGTCCTTCCCGAAAATTCACCTTAAACCAGGACGGCAGTCGTGGCCGTGGCGTCTCCAGCATCGGAATCTGTCTACTCATTATCCTTCTCAGCGTCCTCCCTCAGCCTCCTCCTTGGGGCGGCAGGAATGGCAATGGATGTTCCAACTCCTGTTTCAACGTTTGCAGGAACTTTGCCCCGGCCACTCCATCAATCACCCGGTGGTCGCAAGACAAGGTTATTTTCATTCGGCGGCCCACATCCACTCGTTCGTTCCGAACAACGGGGACATCACGAACCGACCCGATTGCCAGCGCCGCCGCGGCTGGGGGCAGGATCACCGCAATGAAGTTGTCGATATCATACGTCCCGAGGTTCGAGATCAGGAACGTCGCGGCGGTGTATTCTTCAGGCTTGAGCTCGCGATTTCGCGTCCGCTTCACCAGCGCCCGCTCTTCTTCAGCAATCTCGGTCAGTGATTTTGACCCGCAATCGCGGACGACCGGCACGATGAGGCCATCTTCTAAGGCTACCGCGATGCCAATGTCAATGCGGCGCCATATCCGAATTTTGTCACCTGCAAAGGACGCGTTGATACCGGGATGCAGACGCAGGGCGCGAGCCGAGGCGGTGATAACAAGATGGTTAATGGAGATGGAACTGCGGGAGGATTTCGACTCCTCCACCATTCGCATCGCTTCACCCATATCCACGTCGGCGGTGATGTAGAAATGAGGAATAGGAGCTTTACTCTGGGTGGTGATGCGGGCTATTGCCTTGCGTATCTGCGATAGCGGGACGTCCTCTGCCTCTGCATTTAGAGGACCTTCCGCTACCTTCTCTCCCACTATCTTCCCTCGAGCTGCCCGCGTAGGAGTCCGTGCTGGAATCTGCCCGGCTTGTTTGATTTGATCTTTGCCGATTGGAACGGCGCTTTGAGAACTCACGGCTGATGTCAGAAAAGGACTCAGATCACGCTCCACGATCCGTCCGCTCGGTCCGCTTCCCTTGACCTTCTTGAGATCGATCCCGTGCTCGCGCGCGAGCGTTCGCACCCGAGGCGACGCCGTGGCCTCGCCTTGTTCCGTGGACACCATGGCTTCCTCTTTTACAGCTTCTAGTCCGGGAAAAGGCGCGTCTTGACGCGCCTGGGGTGGGTGGGTTGGATCAACAGCAGCCGCCTTTTTCGCGGGCTCCGGTACTTCCTTGAGCAGCCCCTGGATGTCTTCCGCCGGCTCGGCAATCACGCCGATCAGGGCACCGGACGGAACCGTGGTGCCTTCGACGGCGAGGATCTTGCGGAGAGTGCCGGACGCAAACGCTTCCAGGTCCATTACCGCCTTATCGGTCTCGATCTCCGCGAGCACATCGCCGCTGTCCACATGGTCGCCCTCGGACTTTCGCCATTTCACGACGACGCCTTCTTCCATGGAATCGGTCAGCTTCGGCATAATGATACGACTGGCCATGACTTCTACTTTTTATACAAGACCGTGCGGACAGCCGCCACCACCCGTTTGACATCCGGAATCACCGCATCCTCCAGATTCCGAGCGTACGGCATCGGCACATCGCGAGCAGTCACCCGGACGATCGGGCCATCGAGATAGTCGAAGACTCTGGTATACAGACTCTCGGCGATTTGCGCCCCAAGTCCCGCGAACGGCCAACCATCTTCGATGATAACCGCCTTCCCGGTCTTTTTCACAGAGGCGGCTAGGGTATTCAGGTCTAACGGTCGGAGCGTCCGCGGATCCACTACTTCAGCCTGGATCCCGTCCTTTGCCAGCACCTCGGCTGCTTGCAAAGCGATGGACAACATCTTCGAATAGGCAATGAGAGTCACATCGGTGCCGGCCCGCTTGATGTCCGCAACGCCTAGCGGCAACAGGTACTCTCCCTCATCGACCTCGCCCTTGGTCGGATAGAGCAGTTGCGCCTCGATGAAGATGACCGGATTGCTCTCGCGAATCGCGGTCTTTAGCAAGCCCTTGGCATCCCGCGGACTCGAGGGAGCCACCACCATCAGCCCCGGCACATCACAGAACCAAGCCTCAAGGCTTGCCTCAAGGCTTTGTGAATGCTGAGCGCCCAACTGGTGCGCGGCCGATCCAGGCCCGCGAATCACGATCGGCACACTGATTTGCCCCCCGGACATGTACCGGATCTTCGCCGCATTGTTCACGATCTGATCCATCGCAAGGATCGCGAAGTTAAAGGTCATCATCTCGACGACGGGATGCAGTCCCGCCATGGCGGCGCCGATAGCTAAGCCGGTAAATCCCAATTCGGTGATCGGCGTATCGACGACGCGCCGGGGGCCGAACTCTTCCAAGAAGCCCTTGCTGACCTTGAAGGCGCCTTGATAATAGGCGACATCCTCGCCGATCAGGAAGACCTTCTCGTCGCGGCGCATCTCTTCCCGCAAAGCCTGGTTGAGCGCTTCCCGATAGGTAAGGGTCATGTCAGTACATCCTCGGCGAGAGCCTCCATGGCCGGCACGGGGCTCGTTTCGGCAAAGTCTACGGCCTCGTCCACGATCTTCTTAACCTCCTGTTCAAGGGTCGTAAAGTCGGCTTCGGCCGCACCGCGTTCATCTAAGAGTTTGGTCTTGAGCAGAAGCAACGGATCGCGCTTTTTCGCCTCATCCACTTCGCTCTTGGTTCGATAGTGCCCGTGCGAAGGATCAGCCATGGAATGGCCGAGGAACCGGTAGGTTGAAGCCTCCAGGAAAAATGGCCGTTTGTTGGTCCGGATCTGATCCACAGCTTTGTCCACCGCATCGCGGACGGCGAGCACGTCCATTCCGTCCACGCACCCGGCCTCGATACCGTAGGCAACGGCATTTTTCGACACATCGGCGTACAGAGCCACGGCCCGCTCCACCGGTGTCCCCATGCAGTAGCGGTTGTTCTCACAGAGAAATAGGACCGGCAGTCCCCACATCGCAGCGAGGTTGAGCGTCTCATGACAGGCACCGGTCGGGACCGCCCCCTCTCCGAAAAAGCAAAGGACGATCTGATTGCCGTTGCGGTAATTGATCGCGAAGGCCGCGCCCGCCGCCAGGGGAAGATGGCCCCCGACAATCGCATAGCCTCCCATGAAGCGGCGCTCGACGTCGATCAAGTGCATCGAGCCCCCCTTGCCCTTACACAGACCGGTGCTGCGGCCGAAGAGCTCCGCCATGACGGCTTTGGGATCGCATCCGCGCGCCAGGCAATGGCCGTGATCGCGGTACGAGGAAAAGACATAGTCATCGGGCCGGAGCGCATCCATAGCACCGACGGCCACGGCTTCTTCGCCGATATACAGATGGCAGAAGCCGCCGATCTTCCCGAGGGCATACATCTCCGCGCTCCGCTCTTCGAAGCGGCGGATCAGCAGCATTTGTCGATAGAGGTTTAAAACATGACCGCGGTCCACAATAATTTTATTGTAGACCGCGGATTAGCGAGTTTCAATGAGGCTTCGGAAGCCCTTCGACAGCCTCAGGGTGAACGGTATGTTTGGCAGGTTCCTATTTGTCGTGCTGAGCTTGTCGAAGCAGGAGAGAGTTACGCCTTGCCGGTGTACTTGGCGATGATCGCCTCCTGCACCGGCTTCGGGCAGGCCTGGTATTCCTTAAACTCCATGCTGAAAGTCGCCCGGCCCTGCGTCTTGGACCGGACTACAGTGGCATAGCCAAACATTGTGGCGAGGGGCACCAGCGCTTCCACCACCGTGGCCGTGGCCCGAGTGTTCATGCCCACGATCTGGCCTCGCCGCGAATTGAGGTCGCCGATGACGTCGCCGGTGAATTCGTTCGGTGTCACCACTTCCACCCGCATGATCGGCTCCAACAGCTGCGGTCTGGCTCGTAAGACGGCGGCCTTGAAGGCCATGTTACCCGCGATCTTGAAGGCCATTTCGTTCGAGTCCACATCGTGATAGGACCCGTCGATTAGATGGACTTCGATGTCCAATAGAGGAAAACCAGCGAGCGGACCTGCCGTCACCCCCTCCTCGACGCCCTTCTCAATCGCCGGAACGTATTCCCTTGGGACGGCTCCTCCACGGATGTCATTTTCAAACACCAAACCTGTTCCAGCCTCGCCCGGCTTCACGGTCAGGACCGCATGGCCATACTGACCGCGGCCGCCGCTCTGCTTGATATGTTTCCCCTCGGCTTCTGCCTCAACGGTAATCGCTTCGCGGTAGGAAACCTCCGGCGCGCCGGTGTTAGCCTCCACTTTGAATTCACGCTTTAGCCGGTCGACGAGGATTTCTAAATGCAGCTCTCCCATCCCGGAAATTACTACCTCACCGGTTTCTTCCTCGGTCTTGACTTTAAACGTGGGGTCTTCCAGCGCCAGGCGATTCAGGGCATATCCCATCTTTTCCTGGTCTTGTTTCGTTTTGGGCTCAATCGCCATGGAGATGACCGGCTCAGGAAACTTCATCACCTCCAGCATGATGGGATGCTTCTCATCGCACAGAGTGTCGCCGGTTGTGGCGAACTTCATCCCGACGACAGCAGCAATCTCACCGGCGTATACTGAATCGATTTCTTCGCGCTTGTCGGCGTGCATTTTCACCAAACGGCTCGCCCGCTCTGATTTGTCCTTGGTCGCATTGTAAAGGTTCATGCCCTGCTGCATGACCCCGGAGTAGACGCGCACGAACGTCAATTGCCCGATATGCGAGTCGTTCAGCATTTTAAAGGCAATAGCAGACAACGGTTCGCTATCGGAAGGTTTCCGCTCGATCGTTTTGGAGCCGTCCAGGCTGAAGCCCTGCACGGGCGGAATATCCATCGGGGACGGCAGGTAATCCACGACGGCGTCAAGCAGGTGCTGGACACCTTTATTCTTGAAGGCCGCGCCCGTCAAGACCGGTGTGATCTTTCTGGCGATCGTCCCGATGCGAATGCATCGCCGGATCTCCTCTTCGCTCAGTTCCTTTCCGTTCAGATACTTTTCCATCACGGTATCGTCAAACTCGGCCACGGCCTCGATCATTTTCTCCCGATACGCCTGCGCCTGTTCGCGCAGGTCCGCCGGAATCTCCTCGACATCGTACTTCGCGCCTTTGGTCTCATCCTTGAAGGTAATGCCCTTCATCGCGATGAGATCGATATGTCCTTTGAACTCGCCTTCGCGACCGATCGGCAATTGGATTGGAACGGGATTAGCCCCCAACCGGTCCACAATGCTTTTCACACTCATGAAGAAATCGGCCCCCATGCGGTCCATCTTATTGATGAACACGATGCGCGGGACTTTGTAGCGGTCGGCCTGACGCCAGACGGTCTCCGATTGCGGTTCCACTCCCTGGACCGCGTCAAAGACTGCCACGGCTCCGTCCAGCACACGCAGCGAGCGCTCCACCTCAATGGTGAAATCGACGTGCCCCGGAGTATCGATGATATTGATACGATGCTTGCGCCATTCGCACGTAGTGGCGGCGGAGGTAATCGTGATTCCGCGCTCCCGTTCCTGATCCATGTAATCCATCACGGTCGCGCCGTCATGCACTTCGCCGATCTTGTGGGCAACACCCGTGTAATACAAGACGCGCTCGGTCGTCGTCGTCTTGCCGGCGTCGATATGAGCCATGATTCCGATGTTTCTAAGTTTGCTCAGTTCGTGTGACCGAGGCATCTCCCTTAACCCTTACCTTTCCGTGCGCATTGCGAAACGCTTACCTGCTTCTGTCTTCCTTTTTGGTGCCGCCCAAACGCGCAGACCGGGATATAGAAAAAAGGATGGCAGGCGATCGCTGCAAGCAATTAACACACCATCTTACTGAATAATGGCGGGAAACGTCAAGGGCAAAGACTGATTACACGCTAGCCGGTGCTCGTAGCGAAGTCATCAGAAGCGGCAAAGGGCGGCCTGCTCGCAATGAGGAAGGACGCCACCGTCCATAAGGACATCCTTCAGAGAAAAACAATACTGTGGAGCGGCGACCGGCCGATCACCGCTCCCCTCTGCTAACCCAAGCGCTCTTTAGACCTCCACTAGGCCGCTTTGGATTCGAGCAGCGAACGGCCTTTTTCCACGGCGGCTTCAAATCCGGCCTTCGTCCGCTGCGCAACATCAACAACTTCCTTGCTTACCTTATTTGCGTACTGCTTCAGCTCCTTACGGGTGTCCCGACCTGCTTTCGGCGCGAGCAGTAACCCGGCTGCGCCTCCTAGGATCACGCCTCCGATAAATGCAAGGGCGATTGTTCTGACTAGGGATCCACTCTGTTCCTGCATGGCCATACCTCCCGGTGATAGTTTTTCTGAACGTTACATTCAGCAAGAACTGTACCGATTCATTAACGTGGAACAATGAGGATCGCAGCGCAACAAGACGGGCTTCGGAGGGAAAAAGCGCTGCTTATAGCGATGTCCTATGTTGTACCGGAGCCACACTGTGGCGAAAATATTGCGCGGATCCCTATGGAATAGCGATCCATAGGTCTTCTCCGCCCCAGACTCTGTCGTTCTTGCTCCCGCCAATGCCCTTCATGAGTCCTTAGACCTGCCCTACTTAAGCCTGATTGTTTGGTTACCCTGTGGCATTGGAAAGTTGCTGTTGGAGCCGGCGACTATGGACCTCAGCATTATCAAAGATTTCAACATCCTCGAAGAAGCTTTGCGGCAGGCTGCCGTATTAGCGCCCAGAGTTCTCATGGGGTTTCTTGTCTTTTGTGCATTTTGGATTGCCAGTATCGTGTTTCGAAAAATTGTCCTCAGGCTGTATTAGCCTATTCCGAGCGATATTCTGGGGCTCGCTGAGCGCGCAGGAGAAATCACCCTCCTTGTGCTTGGGGTCCTTACAGGTCTCGGGACGATGGGGATCAACATTTCGGCGCTGGTCGCCGGTCTGGGCTTGACCGGTTTCGCGCTCGGCTTTGCCTTCAAGGATATCCTCGGCAATGTCCTCGCGGGCATGCTGATTCTGATCTACCGGCCGTTCAGTCTCAAGGATTACATCGCGGTCTCAGGATTGGAAGGTACGGTCGTAAACATCGATCTCCGCTACACCACCCTACACACCGAAGGGAAGACCATCCTAATCCCCAATT
>VBON01000039.1:1989-13814 GCA_005877525.1 Nitrospirota bacterium | reverse complement strand
CAGCAGGTAGGGACTCATCTCGCCGCGGGGAGTCGGTGAGCACATTACAATGCGTTTCACGCCTGCGACCTTGGCTGGAATCGCACTCATCAACACCGAGGAGGGATAGACCGCCTTCCCACCGGGCACATAGAGACCGACCGCGTCCAACGGAAGGATCGTCTGTCCGAGCGTGACGCCCTCATCCTGATACATCCAAGTGCGCGCTGCGGTCTTCTGTCGCTCATGGAACGCGGTAATGCGGTGCGCTGCATAACGCAAGGCATCGCCGTCCTCCTTGCGGATCTTATAGTAAGCCTCCCGCATCTGATCCGGCGTGATGCGAAATGCCTCTGGTTTGATTGAGACTTTGTCGAATTTATGGGTGTACCGACTGACCGCCGCGTCTCCGCCTCGCTCGACCGCCTTGAGGATGGTGCGGACGGTCCCCTCGACCTTGTCGCCCTGAATCGAGGAGCGCGACACCACCTTTTTGACCGCCGCCTTGAATGCCCGATCGGCTGACGCGATGATTTTCATGGTCGCCCTCCATGGAGACCCTTCCGTAACGCCTCGATCAGCTCGTTGATCCGCTGATACTTCAATTTCAAGCTCGCCCGATTTACGATCAGCCGGGCGGTGGACGACGCGATGATCTCCTTCACGACCAGGTGATGCGCCTTCAAGGTCTTGCCGGTTGAGATCAGGTCCACAATGCAGTCTGCCAGCCCGACCATCGGCGCTAATTCGATGGATCCATATAACTTGATGATCTCGATGGGAATACCTTTGTTAGTGAAGTGCCTCTCGGTGACGTTGGGATATTTCGTGGCGACACGCAGTTTACTCACTCTTCCGTTTGATCTGATTGCAGCCGGCGCGGCGACCGCCAGCCGGCAGGCGCCGAAGCCGAGGTCCAGCGGCTCGTAGACGTCGGTCGCCTGTTCCATCAGCACATCCGCTCCAACGATGCCGGCGTCCACGGCGCCGTATTCTACATAGGTGGGAACATCACTGGGGCGGACGATCATGATCCTCGTCCCGGTGGCCGGATTCTCAAAGACAAGCCGCCGGCTCTCTCCAGCGATCTTCCTGGAAATCAGGCCGACGCGCGCGAGCAGCTCCATCGCGGGCTCGAAGAGCTTACCCTTGGAGAGGGCGATCGTTAAAGTGCTTGCCTTCTGTCTCATGGCCGCTCCGGTGCGCGGCGGACGCGCGCGCCGAGTCCCACGAGCTTCTGGTCAAGTTGTTCGTAGCCACGGTCCAGGTGGTAGACGCGACCTACTCGCGTTTCGCCCTCAGCCGCCAACCCAGCCAGGATCAAACAGGCGCTGGCACGGAGGTCCGAGGCCATGACCGGCGCTCCGCTCAGTCGCTTGACCCCGGTCACGACCGCGTGATTGCCATCGATTCGGATCTCGGCCCCCATACGTTGAAGCTCGAGGACGTGCATGAAGCGGCTTTCGAAGACGGTTTCCGTGATCATGCTCGAACCTTGGGCAACCGCCATCAGAGCCATCATCTGGGCCTGGATATCCGTGGGAAATCCCGGATAAGGCAGCGTCTTTACATTTACACACCCGAGCCGTTCCGGGGCGCGGATGCGGATTGTTTCCTTCTCGATCATGAGTTCGGCGCCCGCTTCTCTCAACTTCGCCAGGAGGGCATCCGAATGGTCCGGTCGGCATCGCTCCACCGTGACATCCCCCTTCGTGATCGCACCGGCCACGAGATAGGTCGCCGTCTCGATCCGATCCGGAATAATCTCATGATCCGCGCCATGCAGCGCCGGCACCCCCTGGATCGTGATCATGTCCGTCCCGGCTCCACTGATCCGAGCGCCTCGTGTAATCAGAAACTGGGCGAGGTCAGCGACCTCCGGCTCCCGCGCGGCATTTTCAATCACCGTTGTACCGTCGGCCAGGCAGGCGGCCATCATGATATTTTCGGTGCCGGTGACGGTCGAGACATCGAAATAAATCTGGGCCCCTCGCAAACGGCCGAGCACCCGCGCGTGCACGTTACCATGTTCAATGGTGATCTCGGCGCCCATCAGCTCGAGTGCGGTCAAATGCAGGTTGATCGGCCGGGCTCCGATGGCACACCCTCCGGGGAGCGCTACGAATGCCTCTCCATGCCGGGCGAGAAGAGGGCCCAGCACGAGAACCGAGGCCCGCATAGTCTTCACCAGCTCATAAGGCGCCCGGCAGGAGGAGATCTCATCGACTGAAACGGTTGTGAGATCCCCGTTGGACTCAACACGCGCGCCCAGATGCGCGAGGAGCTTCGACATGGTAAACACATCGACAACGCGGGGAACATTGCTCAGCGTGCAGGAGCCGTTTCCCAACAAGGTCGCAGCCAGGATGGGAAGCGCGGCATTCTTGGCGCCTCCAATTCGAACGGACCCTGCCAGCCGTTGCTCGCCCTCAATTATCATGCTCTCCACTAGTCGAGTCTCCGCAGAACCAATGCTCGCTCGATCCCCGCCTGATCTTTTCGGCAGTGAAGAACCGACAGCCGCGTCCTGTCCGCTAAGGCGCTGACGGGGTTGAACTGCCCGATGCCCAACTCGACGATCAGACACCCGTCAGGCTTGAGGAGGACTGCCGCCGCAGACAGCAGGCGGCGATAATACGTCATGCCATCCGCGCCGGCGGCCAGCGCAAGTCGAGGCTCATACCGGCTCACTTCGGGCTGCAACCCTTCCATCTCTCCTTCCGGAATATAAGGAGGATTCGAGACGATGGCATCGAAAATTCCTTCATCAGAAGCCGCGAAAGGCCCGAGCAGATCAGCCTGCACGAACTTCACCTGCTTTCCCACGCCATGCTGGAGGGCATTTCGTCGCGCGACTACCAATGCGGGCCACGAGATGTCGGTGGCCCAGAGCATCGCCTGTGGACAGGTTTTGGCTACCGCGATGGCGATGCAGCCGGAACCAGTTCCCACGTCGGCGACCAGCGATCTGCGCTGCGCGCCGATGGCTTGCGCGGCTTCTTCAACCAGAAGCGTAGTTTCGGGCCGGGGAATAAGCACATCCGGAGTCACGGCGATCTCAAGGCCGCCGAACTCTTGGGTCCCGAGAATGTACTGCAATGGCTCGCGCGCGGCCCGCCTGTCGATGTATGTCCGGGCCTGTTCGGCTTGGCGGGCAGTGAGGGGCTCGTTCCCGGCCGCCAGAAGCTGTCCCCGGCTGAACCGCGTCGCGTGAGCGAGCAGCCAATCCGCTTCTTGCTCAGCATTCTCTAGACCGGCGGCTTTCAGGATATCCCTGGCGAGCATTCGCAGTTGGCGAACCGAACGCGCAGGCGCTGCAGGCAGCGCGATCATCTCTCAGTCCGGCCCCCACATCTGGTCGGAGGCGATCAAAGCGTCGATGATTTCGTCCAGGTCGCCCTGGAGGACCTGGTCCAAACGATGCAGGGTGAGCCCGACGCGGTGGTCGGTCACGCGGTTCTGGGCAAAATTGTAGGTGCGGATCTTCTCGCTGCGGTCGCCCGTTCCGACTTGCGATTTGCGCTGCTGGGCGATTTCGCTGTCCTGCTTCTCTTTTTCAGCGTCCATGATTCGGGAACGAAGGTTTCGCATCGCCTTATTGCGATTTTTGAGCTGCGAGCGCTCATCCTGACACGAGACGACGATACCGGTCGGGATGTGGGTGATGCGGACAGCCGAATAAGTCGTATTGACGCTTTGTCCGCCGGCTCCCGAGGAACAGAAGGTATCGATCTTCAGATCCTTTGGATCAATCTGGACATCCACTTCCTCGGCTTCCGCCATGACCGCTACGGTCACGGTGGAGGTGTGAATACGCCCCGACCCTTCGGTGGCCGGCACCCGCTGTACCCGGTGCACGCCGCTTTCGTGCTTGAATCGGCTATACACACCCTTGCCTTCGATCAGCAGGACGGCCTCTTTCACTCCGCCGAGTTCGGTCAAGCTGGAGTCCATGAGTTCCACGCGCCACCGGCGCTGTTCCGCGTACCGGGTGTACATGCGCACGAGTTCGGCCGCAAACAGGGCTGCCTCTTCGCCTCCGGTGCCGGCGCGAACTTCAATGAACGTATTCTTGGCGTCGCGAGGATCCTTGACGATCAGCAACTCCCTAGCCCGCCCTTCGAGTTCCGCCCTGCGGCCCTGAAGTTCCTTGAGTTCCTCCCGGGCTAACTCCTTCATATCGCTCCGAGGATCCTCCAACATCTCCTCGGCCTCGGTGATCTGCCTAAGCAGAGTAGAGAACGCCTGATGCAGCTCCGCCTGGGGAGCCAGCTCGGCCCGTTCCTTGTTCAGCCGCTGGATCTCGTGTTGTCCAGTCCTGACAGGCTGCGATAACAGCCGGTCGATCTCGTCTACTCGCAACGCGGCGGTTTCCAGCTTGCTCAGGACAGGTGATTCTTTAAGGGCCGGCATCAGAGCTCTCACCGGGTCTTTGCCACGGCCTTGGCTTTCGCCGGAGCCGGCTTTTGATCCCTATACTTTTTCTTAAAGCGCTCGACGCGACCCTCCGTATCGACGATCTTCTGCGTCCCCGTAAAAAACGGGTGGCAGTTGGAGCAGATCTCCAGCTTAATGTCCCCCACGGTGGATCGTGTCTTGATTTTGTACCCGCAGGCACAACTGATCGTCGCCTCGCGATACTCGGGATGTATACCAGCTTTCATTGAATGACTCCTTAAACACTTGTGTTGCCCTTCACGGAGTTTACCCTGAGCCGGGCAACGAGATCCTTCGCTGCGCTCAGGATGACACGCGAAGGGTTCAGGGGGAACAGTTGATAGATTACCGATTCATGGAATCGAGAAATTCCTTGTTGGTCTTCGTCCCGGAAATTTTGTCGAGCAGGAACTCCATAGCCTCCATGGTGCCGAGCGGGCTCAGCACCTTGCGTAGGATCCACATCTTGTTGAGCCGTTCGCGATCCACCAGGAGCTCTTCTTTCCGGGTGCCGGAGGAGGCTATTTCGATCGCCGGGAAGACGCGCTTGTCGGCCAGGCGGCGATCCAGATGCACTTCCATGTTGCCGGTGCCCTTGAACTCTTCAAAGATCACGTCATCCATGCGGCTGCCGGTGTCCACCAAGGCTGTGGCCATGATCGTCAAGCTTCCGCCGTCTTCGATGTTGCGGGCCGCGCCGAAGAACCGTTTGGGGCGCTGAAGCGCGTTGGAATCCAGGCCGCCCGAGAGCACCTTGCCGCTTGGAGGCGCGATCGTGTTGTAGGCCCGCGCCAGCCGGGTAATGCTGTCGAGCAGAATCACCACGTCGCGTTTGTGCTCGACCAGACGCTTGGCCTTCTCGATGACCATCTCGGCCACTTGCGCGTGGCGCTGCGCCGGCTCGTCGAAGGTCGAGCTGACCACCTCGGCTTTGACCTGCCGCTGCCAGTCGGTCACTTCCTCGGGACGCTCGTCGATGAGCAGCACGATCAGAACGATCTCGGGATGATTTTTAATGATCGCCCGCGCGATGGCCTGGAGCATCATGGTCTTGCCGGTGCGGGGCGCTGCGACGATCAGTCCGCGCTGTCCCTTTCCAATGGGCGTCGTTAGCTCCATGACGCGGGTGCAGTATTCTCCGGGATCGTGTTCGAGATTGATCCGCTCCTCCGGATACAGCGGGGTCAGGTTATCGAAGAGAATCTTGTCGCGGGCCGCCTCGGGATCCTCGAAATTGATTTTTTCTACTTTGAGCAGCGCAAAATACCGCTCGCTTTCCTTGGGCGGACGGATCTGCCCGGACACGATGTCTCCCGTTCTGAGATTGAATCGGCGGATTTGCGAAGGGGAGATATAAATGTCGTCCGGACCCGGGAGGTAGTTGGAATCAGGCGCCCGCAAGAATCCGAAGCCGTCGGGGAGCGTTTCCAGCACGCCTTCTCCGTAGATCACGCCGTTTTTTTCGGTTTGTGCCTGGAGGATCGCGAAAATCAACTCCTGCTTGCGGAGGTTCGCCGCACCCTCGATCTTCAGATCTCTGGCGACCTCGTTCAGCTCGGTGATATTTCGCTGTTTGAGCTGGGTTAAATACATAACGGTCTCCTTCGCTGGCGTGGCTGGGGACGACATAGGGGCCCTACCTCCCTTAAGAAATCACGTTGACCGAACTCGCTGGTATTCAAAATTGTGCATGGACGACGATTAGAGACAAGCGCATGTATGACGTGGAGAACAGGTCCCCGCAGGCAGCGTACTATTTGTGCATTACAGAGTCGTCACGCTCTACCGGGCAATCATGCATGATTTCTCTGAGAAAAGACCCGAGGAAAATCCCGGAGGTGGTCGGCTAAGTAAGCTGAATACAGAAGCATTCTATCTCCTCCAAAATCAATCACTCTGTCAAGGCCTTTTTTAGCCAAGAACTCGGGAGGGCTACCGACTGGAGTGAGCTAGTTTGACGATCTTCAATTCGCCTTGGTATCATACTGTCTTCCATGGACGAACGTACCTTTACGCTGGCCGAAGCAAAACAGTTGCTTCCTCACCTTGAGGAGCGCCTGCTGGCTGTAAAACAGGAAAAAGAAGTGCTGGTCCGCAGTCATGGAGAGGTCAAGCGAGCGAGCGCCAAGGCTCAAATGAATGGGGGCAGCTTCGCGGGGCCCCGCTACATTAGGGCGCTCGAGCGCATCAGTGACAGTGTCGAGGCCATTCAGGAAATGGGGGTCCTCGTGAAGGACCTGGACATCGGTCTGTGCGATTTCCCATATCTTTACGACGGCAGGGTGGTCTATCTCTGCTGGAAATTGGGGGAACCTGAGATTCGTTATTGGCATGAGATAGAGGATGGCTATACCGGGCGCCAACCCATCGAGTGCCTCACCGAGGACGCGTGATCTTCGTCATCATCGGGCGTGACAGCCCCGATGGCCAGGAGAAGCGCAAGCTGCACCGCCAGGCCCACCTCGACAGAATGGATCTCCTGGATAAGGCCGGAAAGGTGCTGCTAGCCGGGCCGTTCACCGACAAAGCCGGAAGCCTCATCGTGCTCGAGATGGCTTCGCTGGAAGAGGTTCAAGCCTTTCTCAAAGACGATCCGTACGTTACGCAGGGCGTCTTCAACCGGTACGAAATCCATCCCTTCATGCAGGTGTTTCCGAAAAAATAGACCGGCTATTCACGCTGCATCAGGCGGTGCTGAATTCATTATTTCAATCAGGGTCGGACTGAACAGCACCTTCTCGGAGTCGAGGGGCTCACGGAAGTTCATTCTGGAGTAGCAGGCGTATGTCACGTAACAGTCCCGAAGACAGTACTGCGCGATGTCTTTCCCCCGGCCGGCCTTCCACATGTCGGCCACTTGATCCCCCGAACCAGACTTTGTTTCGCAGCCCAGAACCCTGGCCAGCACGTCCAGTTTGATCCGGTTGCGCGCTTCCCAATTAGACCAGACGGCGAGGGTATCGAAGACCGGGTCTGTGCGGTACCTGGCTAAACTGATATCCACCGACGGCTTCACCTGTTGGATGATAGAGCGATTTCGCAGAATCGGGAAATCAAAGCCCAGTCCGTTGTGGGTAATGAACAGACTCGGACGAAGCTGTCCGATCCGGGCCCAGAACTGCCGAAGTAACTCGCGCTCATTCGAGCCGTACCATGCCACGGCCTCCTGCGGCTCGAAGGCATCGTTCAAAATGATCCCACCGATGCACACGACTTGACAGAAGGTGGATTCGAAGCAGGATTTTTCATATTCCTTGTCCTGTTCCGCAGCTTCTCCCGCCGCCATGAGATCCGGTTGCTCTTCACAGAGAAGGGCGATGCCCTTCAGCCGGGCCCACTCCTCCTTGGTACAATGGATGGTTTCAATGTCGAGGACAATCTTCATGAGACGAGACCGTCTTGCAAGGCCTTGACGAGCCTCCGATCAGCCGGAGGAAAGTCAAATGTAGCCAACTCCTTGGCCGTCACCCATTTCAGATCGTCACAACCGAGCACCTGCGCGGTGCCGGCCTTAATCGTACATCGAAAAAAATGCAGTTCGACGGACTTTTCCGGATACTCATGGCGAACAGTCTGAAACGGGATGGGCTCGGTGATCTCGATTCCCAGCTCCTCGCGCACCTCTCGCCGCAAACAGTCCGTGAGCGATTCTCCCGCTTCGCACTTGCCTCCCGGAAACTCCCACAAGCCGGCAAGATGGGTACCCGCCTTCCGCCGGGTGATCAGATAGAGGTCGCCGGAGGCGATGACGGCAGCCGCGACCTGAATGGGTGCCGCCGTGGTCATGCGCGCCGGTCGAAAGGATAGGTCTTACAAAAATCCTTCATGGGACATAACAGGCAGTAAGGGTCGCGAGCTCCGCATACAGTCGCCCCGAAGTCCATGAGGGCCTGATTGAAATCATAACACCGTCCTTTGGGAATCATGGCCTGCGAAAGGTCCCACAGCGCTGTGGTTTGAGTCTTGGGGGCGGACTCTCCGCCGACGAAAATGCGATGCAGTACCCGTCGCACATTGGTATCCAGAATGGGCGCGTCTTCCTCGAAGGCGAAAGAGCGGATCGCCCCCGCGGTATAGCGGCCGATGCCTTTAAACGCCATCAATTCTTCCTGGTCCCGAGGAAGAGAGCCTCCGTAACGAGCGACGGATTCACAGGCGATGCTGTGAAGGCGCATGGGACGGATGTTGTAGCCGAGGGGGTACCAGGTTTTCTTGACCTCCGCCAGGGGCGACTGTGCGAGCCGTTCCATCGTGGGATACTTCACCAGCCATTCCTGGTACTTCGGCAGAACCCGATCCACTTGAGTCTGTTGGAGCATGATCTCGGAAACCAGGATGTGATAGGGGTCACGGGTGCGGCGCCAAGGCAGATCTCGTCCATGCCGGGTGTACCACTTCAGAAGACGTTCGCGGAACTTGCGCTTCTGCGCAGGAAGCACACGGATCGTTGGAGGGGGCCCGCCTGGGCGGGCTTCGAGAGATTGAGATTTTCTGGCGGGCCGCCTCTGCTTACCGGGCACCCTGCGCGTTCCTTTAGGAGCGGCTGATATCGGCAGCGGAAATCAACTCCTTGGGCAAGAGAAATTCCACATCCTCTTCGATCACGGTCACCTCTTCGACCACCTCGCCGCCATGAGCCCTCAAGTAGTCCACCACCTCTGCCACCAACACCTCGGGGGCCGACGCGCCGGCTGAAATCCCGACGGCCCTGATGCCGCACAGCCACGCTGGATTGATGTCTGTGCTGCAGTCAATCAGAAACGATGGCACCCCACAGTGCTCCCCTAATTCCCGCAGGCGGTTTGAGTTGGAGCTGTTGGGAGACCCGATGACGAGGATGACATCCACGAGCTCCGTCAGTTTCTTTACGGCATTTTGACGGTTTTGAGTCGCATAGCAGATATCTTCCTGATGAGGACCTTTGATCGTCGGGAAGCGCTTGTGCAGGGCCGCCACGATATCCCGACACTCATCAACGCTCAGGGTTGTTTGCGTGGCATAGGAGAGTTGATCGAAGCGCTCCACCTGCAATCGTTCCACGTCCTCCACGGAACTCACGAGGTGGAACTTGTCAGGCACCTGACCCAACGTCCCGATGACTTCCGGATGCCCGTCATGGCCGATGAGAATCAACTCATAGCCCTGCTTGTAATCGCGGTTCACTTCATTATGGACTTTGATTACGAGTGGACAGGTCGCGTCGATCACTTTCAGATTCCGGCGGTTACGCCATGCGCGCTGAAAATGACCGTCTGGCCGTCCGGCACTTCATTCAGTTCTTCCACGAACACAGCGCCCTTCAGTTTCAGGGAATTCACGACGTGCCGGCTGTGCACGATCTCATGGCGTACATAGATGGGCGCCCCATAGGCCTTGAGCGACAGCTCCACAATATCAATGGCGCGGTCCACGCCGGCGCAAAAGCCTCGAGGATTGGCGAGATAGATTTTCATGGGGTTACAGCTACTCCATCACGCACAGAATCTGACAACAATAGCACGCCCGCCACCGGACGGCTGCCGAAAAATCGCGCTTCGAGTCCAATACCTCACGAACTTTGTGCGCAAGCGCGTCCGGCGTAAAGGGCTTTTGGAGAAAGGCCGTCATCGATTGCAAGACCCCATGGCGAACCACCGCGTCATCGGTATAGCCAGACAGATATAGCACTTTCATTTTCGGGTGCGATGCCTGGAGCCGTTCCGCCACTTCGCGCCCGCTCATCCGCGGCATGACCACGTCTGTCACAAGGAGCGAGATCTCGCCCCCATTATGTTGAGCGCAAATCTTGATCGCCTCATCGCCATGACGCGCTTCAAGAATTCTGTATCCATTCCGCTCCAGCACTTTGCGCACGAGTTCGCGGACAGGCTCTTCATCCTCCACCAGTAGGATCGTTTCCGAGCCGTGCGGCGGCTCAGTGGTAGCGTTCACGGAGTCTATGACCGTCACAGCCTCGTCCACTCGGGGCAAATAGATCTGGCAGGTGGCGCCTTTTCCAGGCTCGCTATAGACAAAGATGCTGCCGCCGCTCTGCTTCACAATTCCATACACCGTGGCGAGACCCAAGCCTGTTCCTTTACCCTGCTCCTTCGTTGTGAAGAACGGTTCGAAGATGTGTGCCTGGGTTTCCTCATCCATGCCTGAACCGGTATCTGTGACCGATAACATAATGTAGGGTCCAGGATGCGCGATCAGGTGCCGGCGCGCAAATGTTTCATCGATCATGACGTTCGCCGTCCTAATCGTGACCTTCCCGCCCTTCGGCATCGCGTCACGCGCGTTCAGGGCGAGATTCATGAGGACCTGCTCGATCTGGCCTGGATCCGCTTTGACATGACCGAGCTCCGGCGTCGGCAGGAGGATGAGTTCGGTATCCTCACCGATCAACCTCTGTAGGAGTTGCTGAATGTTTTTTAGCACGGCATTTAGATCCATAACCCGCAACTGCAGCACCTGACGCCGGCTGAAGGCGAGAAGTTGCTGAATGAGCGATGAAGCCCGACGTACCGCCTTCTTGATCTCCTCTACCTCCTGCTGCTTGGGATCACCCTTATCAAGAGCGGATTGCAACAAGGCACTGTATCCCATGATGGCGGTCAATATATTGTTAAAGTCATGCGCGATGCCTCCCGCCAGTCTTCCGATAGCTTCCAGTTTCTGGGATTGCCGGAGTTGGTCCTCTAGGGATACCCGCTTGCCGACATCGGTGCGCACGCGCTCGGCGGTCACCCCATAGAACGTCGCCAAGATCAGCAGGACGGGAATTCGAAGGAGCTGACCTTCCATCAGCGGCGTGGTGCTTCCCAAGCTTAAGTACAAAATCGCACCGTACACCAGACAAAGAATCAGCGAGAGGATGATCATTTGTTTCAAAGTCGGACTAAACGCCGCAATCAAGATAATTAAAAAATACGTCAGATACAGATCGGAAGCGGCATTGCCCGATAAATAGATAATCGAGGTGGTCAACACAGTGTCGCTGATAACGACAGCGCCGATCAGCCATTGCGCTTCCCACAACCGCACAGGAAGCACCATGAGACCACCGATCAGGAGCATCAAGCCGAGAACGAGAACCTCCTGGGCTTCGAAACTGATCAGCGCAGACTTGCTGAACAGTAGTTCATAGCAGAGCACAATCGTGATGAGCACCTGTAGCAGGATCAGTTGAGAACGGTTCGTGGAGCTGAAGGTCCCACGGCCTCGAGTGAGGTCGTCCGGAGTCGTTCCAACAGATAAGGCGAGACCGAGCATTACCTCTCCCTGGCAGGAAATTGTAAAATCATGCAGCTAGTGAATCCACAATCGGCTTGGCAAACGCCAGCACAATCGATCCCAGCCTGCCGGCATTCCAGGCAAAATTCACAAAACTAATATAACACAATCTTGGGAAAACACACTGCAAAGAT
>VBON01000039.1:0-1961 GCA_005877525.1 Nitrospirota bacterium | reverse complement strand
GTGGCAAGGAACTGAAATGACGACAGCGACGTCAGGCAGGTGGCCGTGTGACTTTGATATCGATCTTCTGCTCCTCCTCTATATTGACATTTGCATACGCTTCGACATTTTCCAGCGTGCGCGGGCCGAAATTGAAGCGGCCAATTCGAAACATTGCGCGTCGATAGTGCACACTGCATGTGAGATAGTAGGCCCCGGCAGGAACATGTCTAAATTCAAAGCGCCCTTCACGATCTACAGGGCCAGCGCGCGCCGACGGAAAGGATCGGGGATCGGTGCCTTCAATCTTCTCTCCGTTTACTACATGGTGAGCAAACCATTCCGAGGCATAGGCTGTGGCAGGAATTAAGTAGATCGTGGAATCAGCTCCGGATCGCACTTCCCCCGTCCGAGTTTTGATGGTGACCTCACCAGCTATAGTCGCTGGCGCTGCCGCCGTAACGGAAGAACGGGGACCTTCTTCGATGGGAGCATGGAGTTGATAGGTTCGAGACCCACAACCAGGAAGCACCCCAAGGATAAGGGCGAGGCCTAAAAGCCCTGGATATTTGAGGGTCAGGCTCATGATTATAAAGATTCCGGGATGGGAACCTAGCTAAGCGACTCATTATTGCCAATATGTCAGCCGGGCGCAAGTGAGGCCAGACTGTATGGTGTGCTTCGTGGACTACGGTAGGGTACTCGGGGTTCCTCTGTAACTGATCTTTTTAATCTCCTCTCGCATGACTATGGTCCCGTACAAGTTGCTCCAGCTCCTGCACGCGCAGCTCCAAGGACACTCTTTGCACTTCTTTTTCCTTGATGGCCTGATAACTCTGTATCGCAGCTTCCAAAGATGTGACGAAGTGCTCCCATTCCATAGGCTTGTGAATGAAGTCCGTAGCCCCAGCGCGTAACGCTTCCAGCGCCTCCGCGTAACTGCCATAGTATCCGGTAATCACCAGGACCGGAGTCACCGGGCGGATTTTACGAATTTGGCGAAGCAATTCTAGCCCGTCCAGCTCCGGCATTTTGATATCTACCACAATCGCGTCAAAGTCGGTCTGATTAACCAACCTCAGGGCTTTCAGGGAGGACTCACACGTGTGGACGATCAAGTTGTCGGTCAGCCGCGGCAAGTATTTTTCAAAGGCCTCGAGCAGGACGACATCATCGTCAACCACTAAGACATGCGTTGTGAGCATTTCGTACCCCAATCAAGAGCAGCCATCCCCTGATGGTCGGGTCAGAGTAAAAGTGGCAAGTACGGTGCACTGCGCGCCTCATCCAAGAGGCCAGTCCATTCACGAAAGAGGCTCACTCTTACTCTTAGCAGTAGAAAACGTCAACGAGAAACGCCTAATTATTTTATCCATTAGGGCAAACACTAAACCAAAGTAGGGTATCCCTAGTCGATGCCAATGAAAACGCCGCCCCGGGGGAGTCGCTGAGCAGTAATCGACACTAACGGAGAGTCGCCTGAGAGTGTCTTGCCTAGAAGGGCCTAAGGAAGAGAAATCTTGCGTAACGGTTTGAGGTGTTATGGTGCGCCCGGCAGGGATCGAACCTGCGACAACCAGCTTAGAAGGCTGGTGCTCTATCCAACTGAGCTACGGGCGCGATAACCTAATGTGAACACTTTGAGGTGTTATCCGCCACTGTTTGATCGAAGTGGCGGCACGAGCTAGCTCGGTTTGGTCGGGGCGAGAGGATTTGGTCTACGGGTCCAGCTTCGCTGCCCCTCCGACCGGCCGGCTCGCTGACGGGTTCCTACCGCCTCTCCCTCCCTGTTCGGTCGGCGCTCGCCGTCTTCAAACCTCTCCTCTCAAGTCGGAGAGCGCCTGCGGCTTCCTAAGCCACACGGTCTCGGCCGCGCGGCGTTCGGATGGTCGGGGCGAGAGGATTTGAACCTCCGACAGCCAGCTCCCAAAGCTGGTGCGCTACCAGGCTGCGCTACGCCCCGATCGTTTCCCGCTGCAACA
>VBON01000017.1:437-11836 GCA_005877525.1 Nitrospirota bacterium | reverse complement strand
ATGTCCATCTCCATGAGCTTCTTGATCACGTCGGCCGGCTTTTGTCCCACCGCCTCGGCGAAATCCTTTACCGTCAGGCCTTCCGCCAGCTTCACGGCCTTCAGCCTGGGTTTGGTGACTTCTGTCGTAGCACCCGGCGTCGCATGCCGGGATTTTTCTTCGCGCCGATGCATCGGCATCGCGCGCAGATCGCGCCAGCGGGCGGCGTCGTCCCGGAGCGGCAGAGGTTCGTCTTCGCGGTCCCGCACCGCTCGGCGCGTTTTTTTGCCCTTGTCTTTCAGGCTTTGATCCGGAAGGGGCTGGACCGCTTCGGGCCCTCCCTTCTTCGCCCACGCCGGGCGTTCCGATGGGTGAACCGGGGGAAGCTGGCCTGGGGGTAAGAAAGGCGCCGGGGTCGGCCCGGGAGCCTGAGGACTAGCCGGCGGAATCAGGTCGGGCGCCGAAGGGGCGGCCGTGCGCTCCGTCAGTTCCTCGACCGGCAACAACTCCTCCTCCGGCTTGAGCGGGAGCAAATCCGGCCCCAGAAGAGGCTCGCTGTGACGCCGCTTCACCAGAATCAGTTTTTTTTCAACTTTCGGCGGTTCGGCGGGAACAGAAGGCACCTTCACCCCGACCGGCGGTCGAGATGCGAGGACTTTCTTTTTCACGGCCGACAGCGGAGGACTTTTCGGGGCATCCTTCTTTTCCAACTTCTTTACGATCTCCGTCACGGTCTCCGTTTCAAGAGCGGCCATGTGATTTGAAACGGTCACACCAATCGTCTTCAGGTCGTGGATCAGGTCCTTGCTGGGCACATTCAGTTGCTTGGCTAATTCAAACACCCGCATGTCTCGTCTTTTCCCTATCCATTCGCGGCTGCGTGGTCGCCGCTCTGCTCGTCTGCTTCGTCCTTCTGCGTCTTCGCTTCCCCGTCCCTTTCCTCCGCCTTCTGAGCTGCCGCCGATTCCGCCTCTATCAATTTGGCGTGCTGGTCCTGTAGCTGCTGCGCGATCGCCGCTCGCGTCTCCTGGTCGCGCACCGCCTTTTCCTTTTCGTATTCGCTGGCGCCGATGATATCGATTTTCCAACCGGTCAATTTTGCGGCGAGCCGAACGTTCTGCCCATTTCTGCCGATCGCGAGCGAGAGCTGGTTGTCGGCGACCACGACCAGCGCCGATTTTTTCTCCTCATCGACGCCGACTTTTTCAATGACCGCCGGGTTCAGCGCTTCCGCGATAAAGACGCGCGGATCGGGCGTCCATCCGATAATATCGATCTTCTCCCCCCGCAATTCCCGAACCACGGCCTGAACCCGCGAACCTTTCATCCCGACGCAGGCGCCGACCGGGTCGACCGCGCGGTCACGCGACACGACGGCGATTTTGGTGCGATCACCCGGTTCTCGAACCACGGCCTTGATCTCCAGAATCTTTTCGGCGATTTCCGGTACCTCAGCCTCGAAGAGCTTGACGATAAAGCTGGGGTGGGTTCGGGAAAGGATCACCTGTACGTCACGCATTGTACGTTTGACCTCAAGCAGGTAGGCCTTAATCCGATCGCCTCGGCGGTATATCTCTCTCGGGATCTGCTCATGCGCGGGCAGGATCGCTTCGGTCCTTCCCAGATCAACGATATAATTGCGCCGCTCCTGTCCGAGAATAATGCCGTTGACGAGATCGCCTTGTCGCGTCGAGTATTCCCGCTGCACGGCCTCCCACTCTGCTTCGCGCACCTTCTGGAAGATTACCTGCTTGGCAGTCTGCGCGGCAATGCGCCCAAACTCTTCGATCTCGATCAATGATCCGATTTCATCGCCGAGTTCCGCCTCGCTGTCCACCTTTCGCGCCGCTTCCAACGAGACTTCGGATTTCGGACTGGTCACCTCATTGACGATCTTCTTCAGCGAGATCGCCTCGATTTCGCCGCTCTTCCGATCTATCTTTATCTGGATATTCTCCGCCGCCCCATAGCGCTTTTTTGCGGCGGTCTGTAAGGCGGCTTCGACGGCTTCCAAAATACGCCCGGTGTCGATGCCCTTTTCGCGCCCCATTTGCTCGATTACCGTCAATAGCTCACGACCCATAGTCAGTTCCTGCGTTGATGCTCATGCGCCTCTCTCGTTAAAACTCAACTTCCAACCTGGCTTCCTGGATGTCGTCCATGGGAAGCGCGATTGCCATCGCTTCTCGCTCTCTCGATCGTTGCCGGCGGCTTTTCGCCGCCGTCTCGATCCACAACTGACGACCTTCCAGCTTCCCAATACGGCCGACCAGGATCGCTTGACCACCGATCGGCTTGGCCAATTTGAATCGGGCCAGGCGGCCCTGGAACCGCTCATAGTCCGTGGCCGAGCGGATGGGGCGGTCTAATCCCGGGGATGACACTTCCAGCACGTACGCGTGAGGAATAGGGTCCTCGACATCGAGGGCATGGCCGATCAGCACATGGGCACGCTCGCAGTCCTTAATGGTGACGTTTTCAGCGGCTTGCCCGTCAGCCGGCGGCCCTTCAATCACCACCCGGAGCAGGGAGTTGCCACCGCGACCCCGGAGTTCGATGTCCACGAGCACCAATCCGAGTGAACTCAGGATGGGTTCAGCGATCCGCCGGACTGTAATCTCTCGCTCAGACTCCCGGACCGTTTCCCTTGGAACGCCTTCGGCTTGCCGATGGAAATAGTTTTGACCTGACATGAAACGAAAAAGTGGGTTTTTCACCCACTTCACTTTGCAAACGCTAGCATAGGCTGTTCTGCCAAATCAAGCGGAAACTAGGCGTGAAGCTTTCGAAAACGGGCCATCAACTCTTTGGTTATTGGTCCGGGAAAACCTTCTCCGATGCATCGCCCATTGATTCTTCCCACCGGGAGTATTTCGATAGTTGTACCCGTCAATAACACCTCCGCGGCCGTGTACAGATCCGCCTCTGTCAGCGACCGCTCTGCTACCGAAATACCCGCCTCGCGGGCGAGTTGCAAAGTCAGGTGACGAGTCACCCCCGACAACAATAACGGCCCTTCCGGAGGCGTGACAAGACTGCCCCGGTGGACGGTCATGACGTTGCTCGTTGCGCCTTCGAGTACGAACCCGTCCCGGACAAATACGGCCTCGAAGGCTCCAGCATTTCGCGCCTGCTGCTTCGCCAATACATTGGCCAAGAGATTAAGAGACTTGATGTCACATCGGCTCCACCGGAGATCCGGAACTGTGACGATGTCCGTGCCGTCCGTATAGAGTGACTCCGCCGGCGGCGTCATGGCCCGCACCGTGATGACGACCGCGGGCACTAACGTCGCACTGTACGTATGATCGCGAGGGGCCACGCCGCGAGTCACCTGAATGTAGACCTTCGCTTCGGGATAGTTGCTTCGATCCACCGCTTCCGTAATCACGCTCGTCCACCGGGCGGTATCAAACGGCAGGGCAATGCCGAGGGCGCGGGCACTGCGTTCGAGGCGAGCCAAATGGTCCAGAGGGCGCAAGGGCACACCTCCATAGACACGGAGTAATTCATACACTCCATCGCCGAATTGATACCCCCGGTCCTCCACCGACACGGTGGCCTCGGCCAGGGGCAAAAACACCCCGTTCGCGAAGGCAATATCAGGCATGATCGTCGTTCGTAGACGCTTTGTCGTCCGTGACCATAAGGACGTACACTCGGCGATCCTCTGCGGTGAACCGCCAGCCCATACGTTTCTCAAAGACGATGCGGTGCTCTCCGGGCTTCAGCGCGCGAAACTCAAAGATATGTTTGCCCGAATCAACGATGTTCCAGTTTTCGCCGATGGACCTCTCGTAATCATCATTTACCAACGCGACTGCGTCGCTGTCATAGAGCGGCATATAGATCTCGCCGCGAGTCCGATCCTCCCAGAGCCGGATGGTGACGATGCCATCGGGCCGCGTCTTCAGAGTCTTTTCCTGTTGCCATCTTTCACCGGCGCCAATCACAATCGGGTCTCCTTAGGTGTCTGGAATCTTAAAGTCTCGTGAGCGAGTCAGAGCTGCAACGTGAACCGCAGGTCGGCACCAAGGGCCACATGTTCCCTCTGGGCGAATCCGGCTGGGGTGGCAATGACGTACCGGTCCCTCTCAGGAGCCGGCCCATAGCTGGGACACTCCTCAGCCGGACACGCCGGAACCTGTTCGGCGATGAGAATGACACGCTTGGCTTCATCCAACCAGAGCAGGTCTACCGGAAAACGATATTGGCGAGTCGTGACCCGATGAAAGTCCGGCCGGTCGTAAATGAACACCATACCCCAATCAGAGGGAAGGGAGTCTCGAAATGCCAGGCCAGCATGCAGCATCAGAGGAGTGTCCGCAACTTCGACCTGCAGCCGGGTTCCAGAAGGAAAGGTTACCATTAACGACTCTGGCCCTTGGCTCGTCGACATAAAATAGCTCCCGGCCATCAGCAAACTGAAGGCCAGGATCACCAATAGGCCCAAACGTGTTGCCTGTGACTTCTCCATATAAAATCAGTGTTTTTCTCGATTCATCGCATACTTTAAGCAAGAAAAGCAATCACACCCACAGGAGCGATTAGGGCTTTTGCTCTCGTGCAAACGGGCCTTCAGGCCTATCCCATTGGCCAGAAACACATTGACAAGAAGTTCTTCGGGTTCTTACAATGTACAAGTAACCTTTGTATTTTTTTGAACTCTACGACTGTATTTTTTTGAACTCTACGACGTCGCGGTAGTCATGGTTTTGCAGTCGCAAGAAGGAGGCGAGTAATATGGCGCTTTTGATTACGGACGAATGCATCTCCTGCGGGGCCTGCCTTCCAGAGTGTCCCAATGAGGCGATTTTCGAGACCCGCGGTGATGCCGAGGCTAAAGGCAATCATGTCGGCGACGGCCAGGGCATGGGTGATAACATCTATGTCATTACGCACGAACGGTGCACCGAATGCGTAGGTCATTTCGACGAGCCACAATGCGCAGCGGTCTGCCCCGTCGATAATTGTTGCATCGCGGACCCCTTGTATCCGGAGTCCACGGAGGTCCTCCTGGAACGCGCTCGGAAACTCAATCCGGACAAGGAAATCGACCCGAACAAGGTGTGGAGCGGCGTCCGTAACTAATTCCCTAACTAGTTCGTTGCATTGATCAGCGAAGAAGGCCCTCTTCTCGAAGCTCCGAGAAGAGGGCCTTCGTGTTTCCAGAGTGTTCCGACGGTCGACGCGCCCTTCTCTACGGTTATTCTTCCGTTCCTACAATCTTCCCCAGTTTTTGAAATACCGGAGCAGGTCGCGTACCGACAGTATGCCCACGATGCGGCCGTCTTCGGTGACGGCGAGATGTCGGATCGCACGCTCCGCCATCAAATCGCTGGCCTCATGCGCCGATCGATCGATCTCGATCGTGATGATCGGAGCCATCATGACTTCGGATACCAGCACTTGGCTGACCTCGCGCTCTGCCGCCAGCACTTTGCGGACGAGATCAGTCTCACTGACGATCCCGACGTAGCGGCCGTCCTCTTCTAATACGAGGAGCGCCCCGATCTTGGCGTCGCACATCGTGCGGGCCGCCTGCACGACCGGCGTGGATGGAGACGCAGTGAGAATGCGCCGGCTCATCATCACTGCGAGAGGTCTTTGGATAGCCGAGCCGCTCATCATGAAAGCAATCTCGGTCGCGGTTATTAAATTGTAGGGGCGATTTGCGGGGCAGTCAATACATCACACCTCGCCATTACACCCGCCCACCCTGGAATCTGCCAAGACAGATTCCCTTGCCCCTGACATCCGCCCGTTCCCGAGTTCGTCAAGACGAACTCGTCTCTGCCAGGGCCCGCGCACGCCAAGACAGAGTCTTTTCCCAGGCCGCTCGCCATAACGCCCCGCTCACCCCCGGCTATCTCATCCACCCTTCATTACACCCACCCCAGGCGCCATCTCACCCACCCAGCCCGCGGCACTACTCCACCCGCCCCGCCCTGGTGGCCGCACCGAGGTGGGGCCTTTTTTCCCCTGGACGACCGCTCTTTCCGTGAGACGCGCCGCTTCCCGTGGTCTGCCGAGACAGACTCTTTGCCCGCGAGACGCACACCTTTCCCCGGCCTTCGTTCGGACGCGTGCCTGCCGAATTTGCTTCCTCCTTAGCAGCTAGTCCCCGAAGACCCCCCCTATTCGTGGGGCACCGGTGCCTTTGGGTGAACCAAGTAGTGTTGAATCTTGCCCAGACGCTTGCTATAGTGAGCCGCCTTTCAGCCCATCCGCAATTCGATACGGAGAATCCATGAACATCACCATCATTGGCACAGGGTATGTGGGCCTCGTCACAGGCGCTTGTTTCGCGGAATTCGGGCTGCAGGTGACCTGCATGGACAATGATGAGCACCGCATCGCGGCCTTGGAAAAAGGAAAGATTCCGATCTATGAACCGGGCCTCTCGGAACTGGTTCATAAGGGTTTGTCTGAAGGACGCCTGAGCTTTACCACGGATCTCGGGCGGGCGGTAGAGTCAGCGCTCGTGATCTTCATTGCGGTCGGCACTCCGTCCCAACATGACGGATCGGCGGATCTCTCCTTTGTCGAAAACGTGGGCCGCGGCATCGCGTCGCATTTGAACGGCTATAAACTGATCGTCACGAAATCGACCGTCCCGGTCGGCACCGGCGAACGGCTTCGCAAGCTGATCGGGTCCCTGGTCGGGAAAGATGGGGCCTTTGATATTGTGTCCAATCCGGAGTTTTTGCGGGAAGGTTCCGCCATCGAGGATTTCATGCGGCCGAATCGTGTGGTCATTGGCGCACAGAGTCCTCAGGCGATCGCGGTCATGCGCGATCTATACCGGCCGCTCTACCTGCTCGAAACGCCCTTCGTCCTTACGGATGTCGCGTCGGCCGAAATGATCAAGTATGCCTCCAATTCGTTTCTCGCCACGAAAGTGTCTTTTATCAACGAGGTCGCGACCTTGTGCGAGCGGGTGGGCGCCGACGTACAGGTTGTCGCAAAGGGCATGGGCCTCGACCATCGCATCGGCGCCAAGTTTCTTCATCCGGGACCGGGCTTCGGCGGATCCTGCTTTCCGAAGGACGTGGCCGCCCTGGTTCAGACCGGTCAACGAGCAGACTGCCCGATGGAGATCGCTGAGGCCACGGTGCGCGCGAACAGTACGCAGCGAGCCCGGATGGTCAGCAAGGTCCGCCAGGCGGCCGGCGGTCAGGTTCAGGGGAAACGGATCGGCGTGCTGGGACTGTCGTTCAAGCCAAACACCAACGACTTGCGGGATGCCCCCTCGCTGGAGATTCTTCGTTGCTTACAGGAAGAAGGCGCCGTGGTTCAGGCTTACGATCCAGCCGCCATGGAAGAGGCCAGCAAAGTATTGCCGGGGATCGAGCTGTGCGAGAATTCCTATGATGCCGCTGCAGGCGCGGATCTGTTAATTCTCATGACCGAGTGGAACCAGTTCCGGAACTTGGATTTGGATCGCATCAAAGCGGCGCTGAAATCGCCTGTTTTCGTGGACCTTCGCAATGTCTACGAGCCCTCCAGAATGGCGTCCCTGGGTTTTCACTATACCTCAGTAGGCCGGTTGACACCCCCCATTTAAACCGATTACAGCACCTCCGTCTTCGGCTTCGGTTTATACCCCATGCGGTCGAGGAGCTTGCGGATTTTCGTCTGCAGGGTGTCGTCGGCGCCGGCCAGCACTTCAGTCAATGCCTCAACCGCCGGCTTGCCGATTTTCCGAATAATCTCCGAAGCCGACTGGCGCAGGTCGTCATCCTCGTGCGTCAACAGACTCGCGACGGCGGTGACACTCGGCGCGCCAATTTTAATCAACGCATCGTAAGCGCGCTGGCGGATGTCGTTGACCTCGTCGGTCAGCGCTTCAATAAGAGGCCCCACGGCCCGAGCGTCTCCCAACGCGCCAAGCACCTCCACCGCGTACTTGCGAGTGAGCCAGTGGGGTTCCTTTAAAGCCGCCAGCATTTCATCGGCCCTGCTCTTGTTGGCATCCCGGGAACGGATCGTAAAGCCTTTGACTATACGCCGTTTTGTTGGCGCACCATGCAGAGTCCCTCCGGGGTCTTCCTCTACCACGCGTACCGTCACGCCATCCCCGACCTTCAGCGTCTTCAGCTCCTCCAGAAGCTCTTCCCCCACCTCCAACACCACGGTCTTGCCTTCGTACGCCAGAAGTTCGATTTCCATGGTCCGGTGTTCGACGTCGACCTTGACCACCTTTTCGGAGATGAGGTTGAACCCGTCCTTCTTGATGCCGGGGCCGCCCTTACTGATCTGAATTAATTTCGGTGCTTCGTCTGCCATCATCTCTCCTTTGCCTGCTCCAGCCTTATTCGCGGGGCGGAGTCCATCCGAGGCTGGCAAGCGCCCCCTCGACGGTTTCTCGGACCATATCGTTCTCGTCTTCCAACAACGGCACCAGCGCCCCGACGACTTGCCGGTCTCCAAGCCGCGCCAAGGACTCGGCCGCATTCCGGCGCACGAGCCAATCCTCGTCCTGGAGAGCCTGCGCCAGACCTTGCAAGGCGCGGAGATCCCCGATCAAGCCCAAGGCCTCGGCCGCATGGCGCTTGACGATCCAGTTTTCTCCCGCCAATCCGTTCAACAGCCCATCCACCGCGCGCGGGTCCGGAATCTTTTTGAGCGCTCGAGCGGCCTCTTCACGGACTGTCTGGTCCATCAAGGCTTCCATCAGGCCTTCCACCGCCCGCGGATCACCGATTTTCTCGAGAGCTTCCACCGCAGCCAGTCGCACCGCCCCATCTCGATCTTTTATTGCCGCGATCAACGGTTGGAGCGCGCGGTCGTCTTTCAGGCGTCCGAGGGCGATGGCCGCCTGCTCGCGCACAGCCCATTCATCATCGCACAAGGCCTCCAAGAGCGGCTCGACGGCGTCGGGTCCGACTTGCACCAGCGCTTGCCGGACCGCCTCGCGAATGACCCGATCATCGTCCCCAAAGAGTCCGATGAGCTGTTCGATGACGGAAGGGCCCATCTGCCCGAGACTTGCCACGGCATGGTCGCGCAGAGCTTCGTTATCGTCCCGCAAGGCGGCCAGGAGTTGTTCGATCCGGCGATCGCTGTCACTCATCCTTAGGCGCTCCTCCGGGCTGCTTGGCGACCGGCGCCTCTTCGTCCCAGGGGTCTTCTTCTTTCTGGATGTCCCCGGTCAGCTTTTCCAACTTATCCAGCATCAGCCCGCCGAGATAACTGACCAATCCATCCCGGTCCGTCTTCATGGTTTGAATCAATTTCACGTGCGGCAGCAGAACCGTGATGTCTTTTATTTTTGACATCGCTTCGGTGGCAGCCAACCGCGTCGTCCGGTCTTCCACCGCCTCCACCAGGACATCGATCGAGCGCGTATCTCCGAACTCGCCCAACGCTTTAATGCAGCTTTCGCGGACTCCGCGGTCCCGGTCTGCCTTGGCCTTCTGCAATAAGAGTTCGACCGCCCGAAGGTCGCCGATAATGCCGAGCGCTTGCGCGGCGGCTTCGCGCACCACCCATAGCTCGTCATTCAACGCCTCAAGCAGCTCGGTGACGGCCGGACGGCCGAGCGCGATCAAATCCATCGAGACGCCGATGCGCGCTTCTTCTAAGGCGACGGTATCTTCGATATCCCGCAAACGATCGAGAATCTCAGCAATGCGATCCCGAAGGTCCGAGATGCGCTTGAGCGAGCGCGAAGCAATGTCCAGCAGATCTGGATAAGCCATCGCTTCAACCCACGCGTCGACGCTGCGCGGGTCGGCCAATTGCTCCAACGCTTCGGCCGCCATGCGCCGCGCCATGGGATCCTGGCTCTTCATCATTGCCACGAGCGGCTCCATCGCCGCCGGATCTTTCAGTCGTCCCAGCACTTCCGAGGCGACATCGCGTGTCGCCTCATCCTCCAAGAGCTGGACCAAGGCACGCAGCGCCGCTGCGTCGGCCACATGTCCTACCGCCTCCGTCACCGCTTCGCGCACCTCGGGATCTGGATCCTTGAGAAGCTGGACGGTCGGGAGGCCGGCGGTGCGGTCCTTGATCCGCCCCAACATCTTCACGGCTTCGGTGCGGAGCCTCGCGTTCCCATCGGAAAGGCCCTTGGCGATCAGATGGCGGACAGCCTCGGGCCCGCGTTTCAGCAGCTCGGCCGTGGCGTTCATCCGCTTCCAGTCTTCCTCATGGATCAGATCCTGGACGAGATCTTCTGTTCGATCCTTTTTGGCCATGGTGCCTGGCGACTAGGTCTTGTCCCCAGCCGCCTTCTCCGGAGTTTCTTCCCGGGCGCTTTCTTCAGGAGGCGTCCAACCCAACTGCGTTAGAATGTCCAGGACAGAGGCTCGCAGCCAGGCTTGCGCATCGAGCCGGTTCGTCGCAAAGGACATGATGTTTTCGTTATGCTTCTCGACATAGGAGGCTTCCGGATCGTTGTAGAAATCCACGAGCTGATCGATGACTTGCGGGCCCAGCTCCACCAAAGCCCCCGAAGCCTTCTCCCGCAACCGGGTATCTTTGAGGGCAAACAATAAGGCCGGCACACTTCGGGTATCATTGAAATGCCCGAGGGCTTTGGCCGCCTCTTCGCGGATGAACCATTCCTCGCTGACAATGCAGCCCGGTGTCGGGGTCCCCTTTTGATAAATGCCGATTCCTTGAAGGATCTCGATCAGCGGCTCGACCGCCCGGGTGTCCGCGATCATGCCCAAGGCCATGATGGCGCGCACCTTGACCTGCCCATCCTTGAGCGCTTCAATGAGCGCGGGTACGGCACTCGGATCGCCGATCATACCGAGCGCGATCGCCGCGTCTTCCCGCACCGCGCGGTCCTTGTCCTTTAAACAGGCGATCAGGCCGGGTACCGGCCGGGAATCGCGTAACCAGGATCGACCGGTCGGATAGTCGCTCGTGATGCCTCCAAGCGCCTGCACCGAATGTAACCGCACTTGAAAATTCTCGTCTTTGAGGCCCGCAATCAGTGGATCGACGGTCGCGTCTCCGATCTGGGTCAACGCAATCGTGGCACTCACCCTCACCAGCTTGGAGCTGTCCTTAAAGAGCGCGATCAAGCCTTTGATGGCTTGGGAGTCTCCCAGCCGTCCCAGGGCTTCGGCCGCCACCGTCCGAACCGCGCCGTCCCGATCGCGTAAGGCGGCAATCAATCCCTCCACCGCACGTTTGTCCCCGATCCGGCCGAGCGCTCTCGCCGCGCTTTCCCGTACCCTCCAGCGCTCGTCCCGTAGGCCGGTGATGAGGCGCTCGACGACCGGCGCCCCCATAGTGACAAAACCTTCCACGGCGGCGTCCCGGCATTCCTTGATCGGATCTCCAAGGAGCGGTACCAAGGCTTCCATCACACGCTCTCCCCCGATTTTCGCGAGGGCGTGGCTGGCATACATCCGAATCGCCCAGTATTCATCTTCGAGGGCTTCGATCAGGGCCCCCGTCGC
>VBON01000017.1:0-312 GCA_005877525.1 Nitrospirota bacterium | reverse complement strand
TGTTTGGCCGTGGCCGCCACCCGACATTCGTCAGCACGGCGCGCGCGTGGTACAGTATGTTCGAGTCTGTTTCAGTCTTCATTTTTGACAACAATGGGTCGGCAACGCGTAACCCAAACCGACCCAAACAGGCCGCCGCCGCCGAGCGCAGGCGTGTATCCTTCAGAGCGCCGATCAGGGGTTCGATGGCCCGTTCGTCCCCGATCTCGGCCAGCGCCGCCATCGCATGTTCCTGCACTTCCATTTCTTCAAGATACAATTCGCCGGACTCATCCCCGCAACTTGGGACCTTCCTGGAATTGGACGGTCGTC
>VBON01000355.1 GCA_005877525.1 Nitrospirota bacterium | reverse complement strand
GCCGCGCACAAGCCATCGTCCGCGCCAGGACACTCAACCTCCTGTAACCCAACCTCCTCACCCTTATCCTCGCCAAAAATAACCATGCGCTTAGAACTTTGGTATACCATATGTAACCCGCTTCATCAGTTAAACTACGTGCAGACACCGCGCTGTGTCGATGAGGAACGCTACACTAGCACCAGAAGTTCACGACACGGTTCTTGTGACGGCGACGAGCCGGTCATTATATGCTGGCGCGCGACCGAAACCCCAACCCTACGTCTAATGCTAAGTCTAATGGAGGAATTTCCTATGAGAGTTTTCGTTACCGGAGCAACCGGATACATCGGCTCTGCCATCGTCCGCGAGCTGCTTGCGGCGGGGCACCAGGTCCTCGGCCTGGCTCGCTCAGACGCAGCCGCTGCGTCACTCGCTTCTGTCGGCGCGGATGTGCACCGAGCTGCGCTCGCTGATCTTGACAGCCTGCGGAGCGGATCGGCCGCAGCGGACGGCGTCATCCACACGGCTTTCAACAACATCTCCGAAACCACGGACTTCGCGGCCTCGGTTCAGGCCGACCTCCGTGCCGTCGAAGCGATCGGAGCAGCGCTCGAAGGTTCCGGCAAACCCTTCGTGGTCACCTCGGGGACGCTCGCGCTCGCGATGCTGGGACGCCTCGTGACGGAAGAGGACGTGTCTGACCCCGCTTTGCCCCATGGCGCATCGGAGAACGCGGCGATCGCGCTGGCCGAGCGTGGGGTGCGGTCATCGGTCGCCCGTCTCGCACTGTCCGTGCACGGCGAGGGCGACAAGCACAGCATCGTCCCGAGCCTGATCGGCATTGCTCGCGCAAAGGGCGTGTCAGCCTTCGTCGGCGAGGGATCGAACCGCTGGCCTGCCGTGCATCGACTCGATGCGGCGCGCCTGTTCCGGCTGGCCGTGGAAGCCGCCCCGGCTGGCTCGCGACTGCACGGAGTCGGCGAGGAGGGCGTGCCGTTCCGGGAAATCGCTGAGGCTATCGGCCGGCAGTTGAAGCTGCCGGTCGTTAGCATCGAGGCTTCGGACGCGGGCGCCCACTTCGGCTTCCTCTCCGCCTTCGTGTCGGCCGACAACCCGACGTCGAGCAAGCAGACACAGGAACTCCTGGGATGGCGGCCGCAGGGCCCTGCACTGATCGCGGACATCGAACAAGGTCACTACTTCAAGAACGAGAGGTGATGTCCCGGCAGGTTGCTCGAAGAAGTAGCGACGACACGAGTCTTTTATCGTGGTGGAGTGAAGGCCTCCCGATGGGGAGTGGAGCGGGCTCGGAGACAGGCCCAGGAGACGTGTAAAACTCTATCACTAGAGTCTGTTAGTAATTCAAGGTCGAGAAGGTGGTAGAATGAAAGATGATTCCTTCACGAAACCCCTATCCGACTGATGTCAGCGACGAAGAATGGGCCTTTGTCGCTCCGTACTTGATCTTGTTGTCTGAAGACGCTGGGCAACGCACGTACAGCCTGCGCGAGGTGTTCAACAGCTTGCGCTGGATCGTGCGTGCGGCGCCCCCTGGCGCCTGATACCCCATGACTTGCCACCCTTTCTCGATTCCGTTGACTGATCGGCAATTATGGTTTGTAGCCAAAGTCTGGCATCGCCATCCATCGTTCCCGTAACATGTGCGCCGCCATTTTCGGCTTTCTTTCTCTTGTGAACACCCCTTTTTTGTTGCCCTGGACACGCATAATACTTTGACTGGTTTGGAAATCCGCAAAGTTCCATACCTGCTCACCGAAAGTTCCATACCTGCTCACCGATAAAGTTTGGAAACTCGTCCATCACTTCATGATTGGCTTTCAGACATGCCACTTGATACTCTTCGGAGAACATTGCAGGCGTCGTATCATGGAGTCCTGCGAGGGTGTCAGCGCCATACTCCGTGAACATCATGGGTTTGCCCGGCTGCACCCGATTCCAGTCCGTCAACTCGGCACGCAAGAGGGCTTTGGCCACCTCTAATTGTCCGCCCTGGACATACCAACCATAGTAACGGTTCAGTGCCAGTACATCCACCAGGTCCGAAACTGTATTCTTGTCGGGGGTTGCCATCATGTGTATCACAATCGTGACGGGACGTTTTTGCGGGTCTACCTCGCGCGCAAGCTCGACTAAGGGTTGAAAGTATTCATGTGCGCCTTCCTCTTCAGAAGCCGGTTCATTGGCAATAGACCACATCACCACACACGGATGATTTTTATCCCGTGCGATCAACTCGCGAATCACTTGCGCATGATGCTCTTTGGTTCCCAGCTCTTCCCATGTCTTATGCAACCTGACTCCCCCACCAAGCATGGTTCCAAAGTTTAAATGCAATCCAACCGCCGGTACCTCATCGATCACCACAAATCCTTCGCGGTCCGCCAGACGCATAAGCTCTTCGGAATAGGGATAGTGAGAAGTGCGGAAGGAGTTTGCGCCAATCCATTTCATGAGATTCAGATCTTTCACATTGAGCACTTCATCCAATCCGCGCCCGTGTACATGGGAGTCCTCATGTCTGCCAAATCCCTTAAAATAGAACGGCTTCCCGTTAATCAGGAATTTCCCGTCCTTGACGGCGACCGTCCGCACGCCCAACGGTTGCTCGTAGGTATCGATACGCTGCCCATGCTGCCACAATTCCACGACACAGGTATACAAATATGCGTGCAGCGGCTGCCAGAGATGCACATGTTCGATGGAGAGCTGGTCGGCGGGTCCAGTGCTGCTGGCGACGGTTTCACCGGCCTCATCTAGTATGGAGACGTGAATCTCCGCGTCTCCATCTGTATCGATGGTGTATC
>VBON01000008.1 GCA_005877525.1 Nitrospirota bacterium | reverse complement strand
TGGCGCCTTATCCATCGGCCTTGTTGTTTGAGGACGTGGGCTCGGCCCCGCGCGCTCAAGGCAGTCAGCAACTGAGGCGCCGCGGTTCGAGCTAAGGCCACTTGCCGCGTACCTTCCATAAAGGCGCCGGACAGCGGCTTGACCAAGGGCAACTCCCAGCACAGGTCGCTGAAAGAGATCGGCTCGACATTGCGCGATTCGCGAAGCGATCTCAACAGCCCAACCGAGACGCACAAACGGAGGACTCCGGAAATGAAAAATACCACTGGAAGGTTGGAGATCAGATGAAGCTTGACCCCGGCAAACGCGATATCAGACGGAGCCACTGTGGCAAACCACCCTCCGAGCAGCGCCCCCAGACACCAGCCGATCGCATTGACCGTGTTCCAGACAGCAATGCTTTTGGCGCGATCTTCAGCCCGGACCGAGTCAAAGAGGTAATTTTGCAGACCGATTGAGAGACCTGCCCAGATCACTCCGCCGAGAAAACTGAGCCCCATCAGAAAATAAAAGTTCGCGCTGAAGATGTACAGCATCGGTAAAAACGGCACGAGAAGCCCGTTCATTACCAGAACCTTCTTGTTGCCGAATCGATCCCCGAGCCGGCCCCACGGCTTGAGGGTCAGAAACTGGCCGAGCACACCGGCCGCCATCCAGGCCGCATACATCGCGTAGGTGAATTGCAGGTCCCGGAGCACGTAAATCAGGAAGTAGGGGCCAGCGATCAGCACGCAGAAGTGCATCAACCCCGAGAAGATCAGAAACCGCTGGAAGTTTGACCCGCGCTGGGTCCGCAGAAACTCCAGCAGCCGGAACTCCGTCTCACACCGTGGCGGCGCCGCCGATTCATCGATACGGGCCAGATACATGGTGGAGACGGCACGAGCCAGCGCGGCGATCGTAAAGATGATGGCAAAACCCACCCACGGCTCCCGCCACAGCTCGCTGTAGTGGAGCACGAGCCCGGCCACGCACAGAACGACGAAGCTGGTCACCGCCATAACACGAGCCCGATGGCCGAAGTAGATGCCCCGCAGATTGGAATCCACGACATCTGTGATCAGACTATTCCAGGCCGGGATGGCAAACTGTCCCATTGCCACATACAGCATGGTGCACGTGATCAAGAGCCAGGGACCTTGATCCGGAAACAACAGCGGGAGCGCCAACAGGGGAACCCACAGAATCGTCTGACCGATCGCGCCGGCAAGAATCAGGGACTTGCGCTGACGGAAGCGATGCAGAATTTTGACGGACAATAACTGGGCGAAGGTACCGACTAATTGCGGCAGCGCGGAAAGGATGCCGATCTGGAGAGCGCTCGCGTGCAGCAAAAGCCGAGAGGTAGTTCTCACCGCTGCCCTGCATGACCGCCTGAAACGCGCCGTCGCGAATGCCATATCGGCGGCTGCGCTCGCCGAGGTCATTGGGGTTTTCTGGCCGGTCAGGCATTGGAATTCGGGGGGAGGAGGACCTCCTAGTCCTCCTATCGGTAAAAATCATACCACCTTTAATAGCGGCAGACAAATCTTCGTTTGCTGATTTAAGGGAATGATGCAGGCGGAAGGCTAGTTACTCTTCGTGTGGTCCCCGGGTGGAAAGAGCACTCCCTTCATCGGTGCCTATGGGGATGCCGCGCTGGGTTCTGAGCTCTTCAATTTTGTTCAACGGCTTTTCGAGTTGCCGGCGCCGGGTCGTCGAGATCGCCTCGTACTCCTTCATGGCCTCCTCGATTTTTCGGCCCAGTAGGTCCCACCTACACACAAACTCATCCCACTGTTTCTTGAAGGCGCCAAAATGAGCCAGCATCTCATTGGAGGTTTTCTCGAGCGCGAAATTGTCCACCGCCTGCCGGATCACCGCCAGCACTGCAATCAGCGTCATGGGGGAACAAAAGATGACCTTGTTCTTGATCCCGTCATCGAGAACTGACCTATCCTGCTCGTGAATGAACCCATAGATCTGTTCGTTGGGAATAAATAGGAGTACGTAGTCGACGGTCACGTCCGAGTCGATATAGTCCCGCGAGGTGCACTCCTTGATCCGGGCTTTCACGTCCCGCATGAAGTCGGTGCGGCATTTGGATTTCTCGCTATCCGTAGAGGCATCGAGAAACCGGAGGTAATTGTCGAAGGGAAATTTCACGTCCATGTGGAGCTTGAGGCTTTTCGGCAACAGAAACGTGAAATCGGGCCGCGAGCTTCCGCCTTCAATCGTTTTCTGTTTCAGATAGTTCACATTCTCGATAAAGCCGGCCAGCCGCAACACGTCCTCGGCCATGCGCTCTCCCCATTGCCCCCGGGCTTTCGTGCTTGAGAGGGCTTCCCGCAAGCTGCTGGTAGTCTGCATGAGAGCTTGTGTCTGCAGGCTGGAGGTTTGCAGTTGGCTGGTCAGTTCTCCGAATTTCTGCGTCCGGTCCTTTTCCAGGTCTTTCATGAGCTTTGAAACATTTTCCAACTCGGACGACATCCGCCGTAATTGCTGATCGATCAATTCCTTCTTGGTCTCTAGTTCCTGGGTGTTCCCCTCTCTTTCCGAATGCAGTTTCACTTGAGCCAACTTGAGGAATTCTTCGGTCGCACTCGAGAGGGCGTCTAAGGAGAGCTTGGCAAAACTGTCCTTAAGATTCTCAATCACCATGTTGATGCCGGCCTGGCGCTGGAGCTCGCTTTCACGGAACAGCTCCTGGGCGATCTCCCTGCCGGTCTTCCGTTGAATCAGTCGAAAGACCAGAGTCGCGCACAGGCCTAATACAAACCCGCTGAGCAGCGTTATCAAAACCCAGGTTAAATTCACGGCATGGGACCCTGGCGGAGCGGAGTGGCGTGCAGCCGAATCTGCGGGCTACAACGGCGAAACGCCGCGGGTTCTGTCGCCGCATCACCCAGACGTGCTCTGCTAGATCACTCGTGCCGGAGAGTGGGCAAGGGTTTCAGGCCAAGGATCCGGAAGGTCGACAGGACCCCGACGCTGACTGTCAAGACGACCGTCATCAATATTCCTAACGCGATGGCCGGAGGCTGGAAGAGCCAGGGCACATCCAATATCCAGCGCATGACTCCCCAGGAAAGCGCCGTGGCGAGCACCGCTCCAACCAGGCCGGCAGCCGTACCTAACACGGCATATTCAACGAGGAACATTCCCGCCACCGTGCGCCGGCGCGCCCCGATCGACCTGAAAATCAGGGCGTCATAAATGCGCTGATACCGTGTGGCGGCTAAGGCGCCGGCCAACACAATGAGACCCGCCAGAATGGCCAGCGCCGCCATAAGCCGGATCACAAGACTGATTCGATCCACGACACGCCCGACGGAGTCCAGAATGTCTCGAATACTGATGGCGGAGACATTGGGGAACGCGGACACGACCGCGCGCTGTAATGCGACTTCATCTTGCGGAGCGACACGGGCTGTGGCCACATAGGTCATCGGGGCGCCATCGAGGGCGCCCGGCTCAAAAATAAAGTAGAAGTTTGTGGACATGTTGCCCCAATCGACCTTCCTGATGCTGCTGACTCTGCCCTTGACCCGCCCGCCCTGTATATCGAACTCTACTACTGAACCCAGCTCCAGGCCGAGATGATGCGCCGCATCCTCTTCGACCGACAGGCCTGGCTCCAGATGCTCCTCAGACGCTCCGTTGCCGGTTTTCCACCATTGCCCTTCGATCAGGACATTTCCTTTCGGGAGCTCGTCTTGAAAGGTCAGCACGTACTCTCTGGTGAAGTACCAGCCATGCTCGCGCTTCTCATAACCCTCGGCGCGAATCGCCTCTCCGTTGATTGCTGAAAGCCGCGAGCGCACGATCGGTGTCAGCCGAATATTGCTCTGTCCTCCCTCGGCGAGGAGACCCGCGAAGGCCTTATGCTGATCCGGCTGAATATCAATGAAGAAGAAGGACGGGGCGTCCGTCGGGACATTCTGGCCGATCTCCCATAAGAGATTCTGTTGGATGAGATGCACAGCGAGGATCACCATGACTCCCACGCCGACCGATACGATAACGGTCCTCGCATGGCTTCCGGGACGATAGAGGTTCGCCAATGCTTGGCGCCATATCAACGGCCGCAACCACGGCAAGCGGCGGGCTCCACGTATCAACGCCCAAGCGGTGAGGTGCAAAAGCCCCAGCGCTACCACCAGCGCGCCGATGAAAAGCCCGCCGGCCCGCCATGATCCGGCTTGCCACAGAGCGAGGCCGGCGAGCGCCAACGCCAACGCAGCGATCACGAGCCATCCGACCGCTCCTGGGGGCGGGCTTGATTCCCGAGTCACTTCATTTCGAAACATCAGATTGGGACGCAGCCGTTGTGCCTCCAGCAGCGGCCACAGCGCAAAAAGCGCAGTGGTCAGCAATCCCATCATGATTCCCCGCCCCAGGGGTAACGAAGCCAGATGAAACTCCAGGTCGACCGGCAGCCACTGCCGCATGAGCGGGGGCAGCGCCCATTGCAGGGCCGCTCCCGCCAGCGCGCCGGCACAGCTCGCGAGCAATCCCAACAGGAGAGTCTGGAGAAGGTAAATCCGGAGAATGTCTTGGGGCGTCGCGCCGAGCACCTTGAGCACCGCGATGGTTTCGAGCTTCTCCTTGAGAAATGCCCGGATATTGGTGGCGACCCCGATGCCTCCCACGAGCAGCGCAATGATTCCGACCAGTCCCAGGTACATCGTGAGCTGGCCCAGAAAGCGCCTGAGCATCGGCTGCGCGTCTTTATAGTGGTTGATCCGCACGGCATTATCGGAAATCCGGCGCGCGAGCTCCGTCTGGAACGCGATGGAGCTTACGGATTCGGGCAACTTGAGCAGATACCGATGAGTAATGCGGCTTCCAGGCTGCACCAGCCCGGTGGCGACAAGCGCGTTTTGAGCAATGAGGACTCTAGGCCCCAAGCTGAAGGCTCCGGCCGCGCGATCCGGCTCTTTCCTGAGAATCCCGGCGATCCGTAACTCGGCCTGGCCCATGTTGATCGTGTCGCCGACGTGGAGACCCAGCCGGATCAAGAGGCTCTCTTCGACCAACACGTTCGGCCCGTTGAAGATACTCTCAAGCGCACCCGCCGGCTCAGTGCGCAGCTTTCCGTAGAACGGATAGCCGGGCTCGACGGCCTTCAGTTCAACTAATTGCGTGCGTTCTCCGGCCGCAGCCATTGCCACCAATTCGCTTAGATGCACTCGGCTGATCCCTCTGGAATCCAGGGAGGCAAGGACGGCAGCGTCTGCTGGTGTCAAGGCTCGCGTGGTACGCACTTCAATATCCGCGGCCATGAGGTTGCGCGCTTCCCGCTGGATCGCCCGCTCAAGGTTCGCCGAGAAGAGCGAGACCGACACGAGAGCGGAGACGCCGAGGGCAATCGAGATAAAGAAAAAGACAAAGTGACGCCATGCGCCTAATGTCTCTCTCCACGCCATCCGATAGGCGAATCGGCTCATGGCAGAGAAGCCTCGGTGGAATTCCGGAGGTCGTCCGAGACGACTCGCCCATCCTGCAACGTGACGACTCGATCGGCCCGGGCAGCCAATTCTGGATCGTGAGTGACGAGCACCATCGTGCTGCCGTGGTCGCGATTGAGGCCGATAAGCAGCTCGATGATCTGGCGGCCGGTGGCGGAATCGAGATTGCCGGTTGGCTCGTCCGCCAGCAAGACCGATGGCTGATTAGCGAAGGCTCTCGCGAGCGCCACCCGCTGCTGTTCACCGCCGGAAAGCTGAACCGGATAGTGACCGGTTCTTTCCTGCAATCCCACCAAGCGAAGTAATTCGGCGGCTCTTGTCAGTGCCTCCGGATTGCCGGCCAGCTCCAGTGACACGGCCACATTTTCTAACGCCGTCAGGGTGGGAATCAGATGGAATGATTGAAACACGTATCCGATGTGTTGAAGCCGAAAAGCCGCAGCCTGATCTTCCGGTAAATGTGTGATGTCCCGATTATGGATACGGACGGCGCCCGACGTGGGAGAATCAAGACCGGCGATCAATCCCAGCAGGGTCGACTTGCCGCTCCCGGAAGGGCCCATGATCGCCAGGAACTGCTTCGCGGGGACCTCGAAGGTAATGTCATTCAAGACGAGGAGTTCTCGGCCCCCGCTGGAAAGACGCATCGACAGCTTGCGGATTTGAATCATGAGCCATATTATACAGAAGCATGAGACATCTCCTTGGAATCCTGGTAGCGGCTCTTTTTCTCCTCACGATCTCCCTTGGGGGCTGCGAAGAACGCCTTGGTTCGCCCCCACCCAAGATTCAAGGGACGAGTGTTGATGCGCGGCCGGGCGTAAATGCGCCACCCCCTTCTAATGCGGCGCTACGTCCCGCCGAGCGCATCATCGTCGCGTTCGGCGACAGCCTCACTGCAGGCGCGGGCGTTACCTCCGGAGAAAGCTACCCCGCCCAGCTCCAGGAAAAACTCACACTGGCCGGCTATCGCTATCGAGTGGTCAATGCGGGCGTCAGCGGAGACACCGCTGCCGGCGCCTTGCGGCGCGTGGACTGGGTCCTGAAAAGCAAACCCGAGATCGTGATCGTCGAACTCGGCGCGAATGACGGCTTACGCGGCGTGGACCTCAAGGAGACCCGGGCCAATCTCGAGCGAATTATTGAGCGACTCTTGGCGGGCGATACCAAAGTCATCCTGGCAGGGATGAAACTGCCTCCCAATTACGGTCGGGAATACACCGGCGCCTTTCAATCTCTGTATCCCGAGCTGGCAAAGGCATACAAGATTCCGCTCATGCCGTTTTTTCTCGAAGGGGTGGCAACGAAGGTCGATCTCAACCAAGCAGATGGACTCCATCCCACTAAGGCTGGCTATACGATGATTGTGAATTCCCTCTGGCCTGTCCTTGAACCCCTGCTCCAAAAGTAAAACCCAAATTTTATAGTGCCTTGACAGGCTTCATCAGCAGGTGTTACATTCCAGACCATCTTGGTCTCCGATTGAATTGATCGGATATGGATTCGCCTTGAATTCCTTCCGCCGGGGGAAAAGGGGTCGGTCTTGGCCGACCCAGGGCGGGCGGGTGTAATAGGCGAATTATCTACCCCGTAACGATGGGGGAAATTGAATGGAAGGGAAATGAATGGGTGAGGTCAATCCAGCGGGCGCAGCCGGCCCGGCTGACAACAAAGAAAACCTGATCCCAACTGTCAAACATACCATTGCGATCAGCAGCGGCAAGGGCGGGGTCGGAAAATCGACGGTCGCAGTGAACCTTGCGTGCGCTCTCGCCAAGCAAGGAGCCCGCGTTGGATTGATGGACGCGGACATGTACGGCCCCAACGTGCCGATGATGATGGGCGTTCACAAGCAGCCGGAGCAGCAGGACGGCAAACTCCTGCCGGCCGAAAGCCACGGCGTCAAGCTGATTTCGATGGGATTTTTTGTTCCCGAAGAGACGCCGCTCACATGGCGCGGCCCCATGATTCACACGGCCATTCAACAGTTTTTCCGAGATGTGCTCTGGGGGGATTTGGATTATCTCCTTGTCGATCTTCCCCCGGGGACCGGGGATGCCCAGCTCAGCATTTCCCAGCTCGTTCCTCTCTCCGGCGCAGTGATCGTCACCACGCCTCAGGAAGTCGCTCTTCACGACTCACGGAAAGGCTTGGTCATGTTCCAGAAGGTGAATGTGCCTATACTGGGCATCATCGAGAACATGAGTTATTACGTGTGCGGAAAGTGCGGCGAGCGAACCGAGATCTTTTCCTATGGCGGGGGAGAACGGGCGGCTGAAAAATTGGGACTTCCATTTCTCGGACGCATTCCGATTGATCCGGCCATCCGGGCGGGCGGCGATAGCGGGATGCCTATTGTCGTCGCCGATCCGAACTCTCCGCAAGCCAAGGCATTCACGGCAATCGCTTCGGCCATGGTCGACGGGCTGGGCGACGCGTGCAGTACCGACGCCCCCAAGCCTATCGAGACCTTGCTGCAAAAGATCAAGCGGCCGCTATCCGGCAACCCGCAGTAAAACTACGGCCGCTATCGAAACGCTCCTCGTCTAGCGATCAAAAAGGCGGTTCCAGAACTGACCCAGCGTCCGCGCCAGTCCCCGGCGAGGTCGCTCCGGTTCCGCAATATCCGGATATTCGATCCAAGCTTCAAGACTTCCGAAATATTCCTTGCCTCTAAAGCTCAGCCGGCTTCGCAGTTGACGATACCCGCGTTCCTGCAGAGCCTGGATGAGGTCCAGGAGCGCCGCCTCGCTCGTCGCCCGCGGCTCCGTCGCAAGGAAAAACTTTTCGTAGCGGAGCGACGCGCGACATTGTCCATCAGCACCCTCAATGTCGACCTGGCGGGAAAACCCACGCTGCTGATCATCCAACCCGGCCAGTAAATGTCTCTCGAGATCCTCAAGGGACATGGCGCTCTCCAGATTCAAAGTCCCGGCAGTATCATAGCCTATCTGCTTCTTTGTCACTGCCTGGGTTCTCCTTGCGACTCTCACCTGGGACCGTTATAATTCGCGTTTCCTCTAGGATCCGAGAATGTTACGCGCTTCGCTACATACCATTGGATGTCGTCTCAATCAGGCGGAAACCGCTGTGCTCGCGGATCAGCTTCGTAGCCAGGGCTACGAGCTCGTGGAGTTTGGACAGCCGTCGGACCTCTTCGTCCTTAATACCTGCTCCGTAACGGCGAGCGCTGAAGCGGACTGCCGGAACCTTGTCCGAAGAATGCGGCGCGCCTCTCCGGATGCCTTCATTGCGGTCACCGGATGCTATGCCCAAACCGGCCTCGAGGTTCTGCGGAAGATGGGCGAGGTCGACCTGATTGTGGGAACACAACATAAGATGGAGCTGCCCCGGTACATTACCTCGCTCGTCCGGAGGCCGGTCCCAGAGGTTCTTCATACCCGCACCATCGCACGAGACGATTTCACCGTGGAAGGCGTGGGTGACTACGAGGAGACCCGGGCAAATCTGAAAGTGCAGGACGGCTGCAACTTCATGTGCTCGTTCTGCCTGATTCCCTTCGCCCGCGGTCACGAGCGCAGCCGGCGGCTGGACGATCTGCTTCGGGAGGCTGAAGGTCTCGTGACGCGGGGGCATCGGGAAGTCGTCATTACCGGCGTGAATGTGGGCCGGTACTGCTCCGATGGATTAACGCTGCTGGATGTCGTTGAATCGCTGGAGCGCATTCCGGGTGTGAACCGCATCCGCATCTCGTCCATCGAGCCCACTACGATCTCGGATGCCCTTCTGGAACGCATGGCCGGTCCTTCGAAGCTGTGCCCCTATCTGCACGTGCCCTTGCAGAGCGGCGACGATGACGTCCTGCGAGCGATGAACCGGCGCTATACCGCTC
>VBON01000007.1 GCA_005877525.1 Nitrospirota bacterium | reverse complement strand
TGGCGCGCGTCTGGTCTTGTTCGGGCTTCGCTTTGGATTTTTCTACGCGCTGCAGTTGTCCTTGATGGTGTTGGCGCTCTTAAAATTGTTTTCATATGGTTATACGGAACATCCTGATGGACCGGCTATGATGGCCGTCATCATCGCCGCGACCTCCGTATCCCGGGATGCCTTTGAATTGGGTCATCTGCGGTTGCTTCAGCAACAAGGCCGGTCATTTCTCACCTGTCCGGATACCAAGGGGTTCTCGGCTCTTCTGGGCGGTCATCCGAGCCTATGGAGAATTTCGGTGGCGCTTGCGGCGACGGCGGCTGGGGGTGCGTATCTCGGTCTTGCCCTGGCCTTCCCCTGGGCTCAGACCGATCTGGGGCAATTGCTGGTTATCGGCTTGTTGGCGGGCGCTGCCGGAACAGTCGCCTATCTGCAGGGACTTCATCCGAACTTGACGCTCGGGCAGAGTCTTTCGCAGTACTCCTGGGGTGAGCTTAGCCGGTTTTTTTTGTGGCCGGGAGTCGCCTTTGGATGGACCTATGATTTAATTCTGCTGGGAGTGACCAGTTATCTCATTCCTATTCCAATTCGTCCATTGACATGGCACGTCGTGGTCGCCGCTTCAACGGCAGCGCTGCTGAGCCTCTACTGTTATTATTTGGGGCGATGCCGGCTGCACGAGGAGAAGGTCAAAGTCACCCTGGCGCCATCGATGCTCCGATGCCCGTTTATCCTGGGCATCCTGAGTTCCAGAAAAGTCTGACATGAAGCATGAATACAAAGGATTTCTGGCTCGGCTGCTGTGGACCTGCCTATTCCTGGCAGTCTTGGCTGGATCTGCTGTTGCTGCGCCGTATGGAACGGTGCCGATGGATGTCCCGGATGCAGCATCGTCCGGGTACATTCCGCCGGAAACCGATGTTTACTATGGGACACGGGGGGATACGAGCACGGAGGCAGCCCCGCGCTCCACGGCAGCCGATTATCCGCGGTACCGCAATCTGAACAATCGCCTGGCCATCTGGGTCATCACGCAGCAACACACCTACTTCGGCGGCTTCGTCCTGGCGTTGCCTATTTTCTGTCTCATCATCGAGGTCATGGGACTGATGACGAGGGATCGAACAGCAGCGGCGCGTTACGATCGGCTCGCCCGCGATTTTCTTCGCATCAGCTTAATCGCCTTTTCTATTTCGTCAATCCTCGGCGTCACGCTGGTTGTGGCGTTAATTGCCCTCTATCCCACTTTCTTTCGCTATATCTCGGGTGTGTTCAAAACGATGATGTGGATCTACGCGCTGATCTTTCTGGCCGAGAGCGCCGCGCTCTATCTGTATTATTATTCCTGGGAGAGGATGCGCACAGGGGCCCGCAAGTGGCTCCATGCTTCTTTGGGGATCGTCCTGAATGTGTTCGGAACGGTGCTGCTGTTTCTGGCGAATTCCTGGGTGTCCTTCATGATGTCGCCGGCGGGAGTGGACCGGTCCGGGCGCTATCTTGGAAATCCCTGGCACATTGTCCATACAGCCCTCTGGAACCCGTTTAACGCCCATCGATTCCTGGCGGATATGATGACGGGGGGCGCGGTGGTCCTGGGATATGCCGCCTTCCGGTTCCTCACGGCCAAGCATCAGGATGAGAAGGGTTACTATGATTGGATGGGCTATGTCTTTATGTTTTTGACCATGGCCGCTCTGATCCCTATGCCCTTTGCCGGGTATTGGCTGATGCGCTCGGTCTACGGATATCGCCAAGAGCTCGGTATCACCATGATGGGCGGCATGCTCACCTGGATGTTTGTCCTCCAGGCGATCGCAGTCGGATCCCTGTTTATCGGGGCCAACTACTATCTATGGCAGGGCATGATGCGGATGCCCGGGGCCGAACGCTACCAGCGATATATCAAGTATCTGCTCAGCGGCCTGATCCTCAGTTTTTTAGTCTGGTTTACGCCGCACACTCTGTTCATGACGGGGCAGGAAACGAAGGCGATCGGAGGCGCGCAGCATCCCGTGATTGGAAATTTCGGAGTGATGTCCGCCAAGAACGGCGCGATCAATCTGATGATTGTTCTGTCTGCCATCACGTATGTTCTCTATAAACGGGCAAATAAGATACTCACTGCCAGGTGGCTGCACCTCGGTAACCTCGTGATCGCCACGGTCTTTGCCGGAGCGATTCTCAATATCATAGGCCTCGCCGTTTATGGCTTCTACCTGCCGGCGAACATCCGAGTGGGACTGTCGATACCGCAGTTCCTGAGCACTGTCACGGGGCTGGTGGTGGCGTTGACTGTGAACCATGCACTCGTGAAAAGCGCCCAGCCCATCGGCCCTCTGCAGTGGGGAAGGGTGACTGTCCGGGGACAGGTGACCTTATTTCTTCTTGGAATGGCGTTTACCTGGGTAATGGGACTCATGGGCTTTATCCGGTCCTCAGGCCGCCTCGGTTGGCACGTTCATGAGATTATGCGCGATGCCTCCGCCTGGTCATTTACTCCCGGATTCGGCATGGCCGCTGCAATGGTGACGCTAAATATGGCGCTGTTCTGGACCTGCTTGATCGGTGTGTTTTGGCTGAGCCGACGAACCCTTGAGGAAGCCGAATCCCCCGAGCGGATTTGGGCAGAAGCAGGGCCGGTTCGCGACCAGACTTTCGGCCCGGCGCTCGCCAACGAGGGCCTTCTCGAAGATGGATAGCTCGATGATGAGAAGGTGGTGCCGTCACCTGTCCTATACCTTGATCCTCTGCCTTGTTGCCCTTACAGCTGAGACGCTTTGGATACGGATCATTGATGCACAGGTCGCAGGCAGCGCTACTGTATTTCTCCTCGAGGATTTTTCCAAGGCGGAAATCGATGGCTTTCCTCAAGGCTGGCACGCGAGTCGAAGCGAAACGATCACGCGGCAGGCGTACCAGATCCAGCAAGATGGGACCCAGACGTATCTCAGATGCAAAGGCGTGGATTCGAACGTGCGGATCTTCAAGCGGATGGCGTGGGATCCTAAAGCCTTTCCTATCATTAGCTGGCGCTGGAGGCTGCATGCTTCTCCAACGGGGACGGAGCCGTTTGCGGCGGTGTTTGTTTCGTTAGACCAGGATTTCTTCGGAATTCCGATCAACACGAAGTATCTCTGGAGTCCCAACCTTTCCGCAGGCACGATTGTCGAAGGCGGCCTCTTTCGTCCGGCGCAGGTTGTGCTTCGCAGCGGTGCCGAGAAGATCGGGGAATGGATCGATGAACGCGTGAACGCGTATGAAGACTTTACGCGTATTCACAAACACGAACCGGCCTCTCAAGCCTGGGGCATCTCGCTTGTCGCCGGTCCCGGTGTCACGATCGACTTCGGCCCTATCGCAGCCGCACGACAATAGAACAGCATCTCATAAATAAATAGGTGACAGCACCGGGGACTGGAATAGGCAAGTGAGGCGAGAGATGTCACAACATCACGAAGGAGGGGCAATTAAGCCAAGAGGGCTCACGTTCGACATGGTGTTTGGAGCCGTTGTCTTTGGGATTGTCGGTGCGGCTATCGGATACTATATCAATGCAACGACCAGCATTCCGGTGGCGACCATCATCGGGACTGTTTTCGGGTTATGTATCGGAATCCTCGGTGGCCGCCGCTTTTTTATCAGCATCGTATGTGGTGCGGTTGTTGGAGCGGCTCTCTTTGGTCTGGTTTCCGGCCGTGATGTGGTGGCCCTGGGCGCGGGAGTCGGCGGCGCGGTGGGAGGATTTCTGGGCGTCCAGATGGGTATGCTCTTAGATTTGTGGCGGCAACGCAAAAAATCCATCATGCCGGAGCAGCCTCCACAGGATACGAATCCCCAATGAAAGACAAATGGTTGATGATCGGAGTAGGCGCCACGTTCCTGGCGTTTTTCTTGATGATCGTAAGCATGATGATGTTATCCCGTAACTCTTCCAGGAATAAGGGACTGTTATCCCAAATTCCGACGAGTGTCGAGGCCCCGGCCGCCCCCGTGACGCAGAACTATGATCTCTATAAAACGATCGTCGGTGACGACGGGCGCCAGATGATTGAAATTCCGTCCGGACCCTTCAAAATGGGAAGCAACGATGGAGATTCCGATGAAGCACCGGAACATCAAGTGTTTCTCCATACCTATTACATGGATAAATACGAGGTGACGCAGAGTGAATACGACCGATTCGTCAGAGCCACGAAAAAGGGGAAGCCATTTGTGCCGGTCTTCGACGAGGATCCCTCCAAGATCCTGAAGCCGGAGTATGCGGCGATGGGAATGTCCTGGTTCGACGCTGCAGCGTATTGCCAATGGGCGGGCAAGCGCCTTCCCACCGAGGCCGAGTGGGAAAAGGCCGGCAAAGGGGAAGGTACTCGAAAGTATCCGTGGGGAAATAACATCGGTCCTCAGTATGCCAACCTCGAAGGGGATGAAGACGGGTATAAATATCTAGCACCCCCGGGAAAGTTCGAAGCGGGGCGTAGTCCTTACGGCCTGTACGATATGGCGGGAAACGTGGCTGAATGGGTGGCGGACACTTACTCTGATAAATATTATGCAAAGAGTCCCTATCGCGACCCTAACGGGCCCGAAGAGGGGCAGAATCGAGTGATCCGCGGCGGATCTTGGCGGGAGTCCCTCCATGGTGCCCGGGTGTCGAAACGCTTTCAGGCCAAGATCTGGAGAACCGATGCCACCATTGGCTTTCGCTGCGCCCGTGATGGCTGACTGCGTTAACTCGGCATGCTGGACAAACGACTGAAGTGGGCCTTTTTTCTGCTGGCACTCGTTTTCGCTGGTCTTCCTATCGGCGGCATCATCCTAGATGTCCTGAGACCGAGCCAGATCGAGGTCGAGGAGTCATCCGGCAAAACTGTTGTCGACCCTTCCATCATCACGACTGCTCAGAAGGAAGACATGGTGAGGATTCCTCCTGGGCTTTTTCTGAGAGGGTACAATGAAGGTGGATTTGATGAAAAACCGGAACGTCAGATCATGCTCGATGCGTACTGGATCGATCGTTTCGAAGTGACCTACGGAAACTACCTGGCATTTGTGTCGGCGACGGGACATCGCAAGCCCATTTCTCGCTACGTCAAGCATTTTGAAAAACTAAGCGCGCCCATGCAGCCTGCGGTCTATGTCTCCTGGGATGATGCTGATGAATATTGCCGGTATCGCGGAGCCCGGCTGCCGACCGAAGCCGAATGGGAAAAGGCTGCGCGAGGACCAAATGGATTTTTGTGGCCCTGGGGCAACGAGGATAAGCAGGGATGGGCGAACACCGGCAATGCCGATCCGGTGGAGTTCACCGCACCTGTGGGCAGGTTCTCCCAGGACCGAAGTCCGTTCGGGGTCTATGACATGGACGGAAACGCGATGGAGTGGGTCGCAGACTGGTATCAGGAGGACAGCTATCAGGATGCTCAACCGAATCCTACGGGGCCGGCAACGGGGTTCTATCGAGTCATTCGGGGAGCATCATGGGGGACCATTGGACACGAAACTCGGCTCACAATTCGCCTCAAAATGATCCCGGATTTCAGAGATACGACTATTGGATTTCGATGCGCGAAAAGCGCTACGAAAGGGGCTTTTCCGGAGCCCCCAAAACCATCCTAAGTCTATAATAAATCAAAGTAATAGACCAACAGGAACACTGCAAGAATTATGTTGACAACCATACCGGCCAAAACTATAATGTCGAACAATCTTGTATCTTTACCCATACTTCGGAATCTTTCGCAGTGCTAACACAACGGTCGAGAAACTGTCAAGGCTTGCACGATCCGGCTGCAGGCGAGTTCATTTCAAAACAGCAATTAACTGAAAATTAACTGAAACAAACCTAAAGGCGAGGGAGTTATGGCTGAAGCAGCGATGACGGGGCCAACAGTAAGGGATCCCGACTGGAAAATCAGGCTCGGGAAGGCGATATTTTATGCAACTGCCGCGATGGGTATATGGTTCTTCTGGTGGTTTGCAGGAACGCCATGTCCGTGCTTATAGTGAGACCCTTATTTCTTAGGATATTCTATAAATCCATGTGTCAGGGGAGGCAGTAATGGCAGAGCGAGCAAGCATGGCAGATCAAGGGACCCAGGTTAGTACGGGTATGAAGATTGTCTTCATCGTTGGATCGCTCATCGTCGCGGCGCTCTATTTTACGTGGTTGGATTGGGCCCTTATGAATATGCAGGGACTCGACTATTTTTACATGTTTCGAAAGTAAGAACCTGGAATCATTCTTGATCTAAGTTGTTTCAAGGAGGTACGCAATGGCTACCGTGACGAAGCAAGCCCGAAAAAAGATCTGGGCCCTCTTAGCGCTCGGAACATTCACCGGGCTGCTCTTACTGCCCTTGTTCCTATCGTTCCCCACGGGAGCAAGCGGAGAAACCGCACCGGCGGCCTCGCCGGCGAAGCCTGTGGAGAAGTCGCGGGACGTCTGGTACAAGAATGAAGGACCGGTCATGGGAGCCCCGGCTCCCAAAACCACGGACGGTCCGAAAGACTATCCCCGTTATAACTTCGAGAGCCGAGTACTCCTGTGGGTAGGTCTTCAGCAGCATCTCTACTACGGAAGCTTTGTGCTGGCGGTGCCCATTTTCTGCATGATCGTGGAGTATCTCGGCGTCATCACCAAGGACAAGGCTCTTTCGAGGAAATATGATCAACTCGCCTACGATTTCGTGAAGATCAGTCTGACCGCCTATTCCCTCACCGCGCTCTTGGGCGGGATTGTTATTTTTACCTTCCTCACGCTGTACCCCACGTTCTTCACATATCTCTCGAGCATCTTCCGACCGGTGATGGCGACCTACGCGCTGCTCTTTATTGCGGAAAGCGGCACGCTGTACATTTACTATTACGGCTGGGACAAGATGCGTGAGGGATTCCTGAAGTGGGTCCACGTGAGCATGTCGGTGATCCTGAACGTGATCGGGACAGTATTGATGATGTTGGCAAACTCATGGATCGCCTTTATGCAGTCCCCTGCCGGCGTGGATGCGGAGGGTCGGTATCTGGGCAACATCTGGCATGTGATCCATACCACGCTGTGGAATCCGATTAATGTCCATCGGCTTCTCGGCAATATGGCGTTTGGTGGAGGGGTCGTGGCCGCTTACGCCGCGTATCGGTTTCTCACGGCCAAGACCGATGAGGAACGCGCGCATTACGATTGGATGGGCTATGTCGCCATGTTCATCGGGGTCTGCTTCCTGATTCCGCTGCCCTTTGCGGGTTATTGGCTGATGCGGGAGGTCTATGCTTACCGGCAGCAGATGGGCATTACCTTGATGGGCGGATTGCTGGCGTGGCTGTTCATCATTCAGGCAGTCATGATCGGCGCCCTCTTTCTCACGGCTAATTACTATCTGTGGCAAGGGATGGAGCGGATGCGCGGTGCGGAGCGGTATCAGAAGTACATCAAGTACATGGTGTTTGTTCTTATTACCTGCTTCATCGTGTGGTTGACCCCGCACACGATCGTCATGACGCCGGCCGAGCTCAAGGCAATGGGCGGCCAGCAGCATCCGGTGTTGGGGAATTACGGCGTGATGTCCGCGAAGAATGGGGCGATCAACACCATCATCACGACCACGGTGTTGAGCTTTATCATGTATCAACGGGCCAATAAGATTCCGACGGTGCGGTGGGCGCCGCTCGGAAACGCCTTCTTGGTCGGGCTGTTCGCCATGGCCTTTATCAACATAATTTGGCTGGCGATCTACGGGTACTACATCCCCGCCAACGTCCGAGTAGGGCTCTCTGTGCCTCAGGTGGCGTCCACGTTATCGTGCCTCTTCATAGGGGTAATCCTCAATTCCTTTATGTTAAGAGGCGCGAAAGACACGGGGCCGATCGCATGGGGTCAAATCTCAGTGCGCTCTCAGTATGCGCTCATCATGCTCGCCACAGCCTTCACATGGATGATGGGGTTGATGGGCTATATCCGCTCTTCAGTGCGGCTGTTCTGGCATGTGAATGAAATCATGCGAGACAACTCGCCATGGGCCTTTACGCATACCATCGGCTTCGGCGCGAACATGATTTCCTTCAACGTGCTGTTCTTCTGGGTGACGATCCTTTTTGTGTTCTGGCTCGGATCTTTGGGGATAAAAAAGGCTCCGGTTACGGTACCCGCAGGGCAGAAGGTACCGCTCCCGGCGTCAAGCCACTAACAGTCAGCACATAGGCTTCGCGGGGTGCTGCCTACCAGGTAGGAGGAGTGGAGGAATGAATGTTTACCGCTAGGGTCTTGGGTACTATTACCGCTGTATTAATCTTCGCCATTGCCGCAGTGTTACTTTTCATGCTCCCGGATTCCGGGGCGTCGCAACTCATGCGCAGGGCGTTTTCCCTCGGCTGGCCGGGCGGTTTGGTCATTATTGCTCTTCTGCTCTATTTCCAGTTCGGTCGCAAGGATGACCCCAACCGGGGTGAATTGGTATTTAAGTCCCTGGTCGGCCTTCTTGGCTATAGTATGTTCTTCATCGCAGTCGCGAATTACGCGATGAATTTTAACGACGAAAGCGCGGGCGCTCCCGGCGAGCCGCGATTCCTGCCCGTCTCTCTCGTGATGTTCACTGTCGCCTGCTTCATGATGGCGATGTACTTCACGGGGGTCCGGGTTCTTTTGCAGATTGGCGGGTTCATGTTCTTTGTCGCCGCCTGCCTGGCGGGCTTCGGCAATTGGCTCCCGCAAGTGAAAGCCGATCCCCCGCCGCTCGAAGCTGAAGGGGGCAAAAATGTCAAAGAGATGTCTGCCGCCGACCGTGCCGAGTTTGGCGAGAAGCTCATTTTCGGGGCGATTGGGGCGAGCGGCACGCAGGGCGCGATCGGAAAGGGCCAGTGCCCGCTGTGCCACGGTTTCCAGAAGGGTTTTTTGAGTGAGAGAGCGCCGAATCTTTTCGGGATTCCAACGCGCGCCCTCGAACGGCTCAAAGATCCCAAGTACAGCCAAGCCGACCCCAACAAACGGGATACCGTACAAAAAGAGGCGTGCCCGGGCTGTGGAACCGCGCAGACTGCCGTAGAGTATATTGCCGAATCCCATGCGTGTCCGAACTGCTATGTCGTCGCAGGCTTTGGGGTGAAGGGAACGAACGATAAAGAAAGCCCGATGCCGGCGATCCACAAGCCGCCGATCGGTCTTACCATTGACGAGTTAATTGCCGTGGACACGTGGCTGTTCGCGCGCGAGGGCGGTGAACCGCCGCCGCCGGATGAGATCGAGAAAGCCTACTTCAAGTTTATTCCTGAGAAGGACAGGGCGAAGCCGGCAGGTGCACCGGGTGCTCCGGGCGCGCCGGTGGCTGGAGCTCCGGTCGTGACGGGCGATGAGCCGGTAAATGAGATTTTCACGAAGGCCCTATGCTTTGCCTGTCACACGATTCCAGGCATCCCAGGCGCGGTCGGCGCGGTCGGGCCGAAGCTGGTCGAAAAAACGAATGCGCCGATCCGGCTGAAAGATCCCAACTACAAAGGCAACGCGACTACGGTGCGTGAATACATCATGGAATCGATTATCACGCCGAGCAAATATGTCGTGCCTCCATTTCCGGACAATATCATGCCGAAGGACTTTGGGAAGAAGCTCAATGCCGCAGCGATTAACAAGATCATTAATTATCTCTCTCAACTGGAAGAAGGGAAGCCACCGCCGAAGATCGAGTAGGTGACTTAATCCGGATATAATTCGGCCTAAGAATTTAGGAGATTAGCCTATGACGTGGCCACCGAAATTAGTTGAGGGCTACATGCCCATCCAGATGTTGCTGGAAATGGGAGGGCAAGCGCTCTTGTTTATCGGGGTTTTCTATCTTCTGGATAAGAAGATGGGACTCAAGGTCAACAAGCTTCTGCAGGCGACCCTCTTGTTTGTCTATTCGATTTTCTATTTCACGTACAGAATCTATCCACCCGTTCCGTTCAGCGTGCGAGCAATCTATGCGACCATGACGCTGATCGGAATCTTCATGTGGGTGTCGTCGACCGAGGAGGCCTGGCAGGATTTTCGCCGGCCTATCATCAAGGTCGCTGATGCCACCAGCGGGGGAACAAAGTTTCTGAAAATCGCGATCGTGATTCTCTTGCCGATTTTAGTGGGTTGGCTCAGCTTCAACAGCATGAAACCACGTCGATGAGCCGATCGAGTTGCGCACGGTGCATCCCGCACCGCCGGCCAGCACCAAAGTCCATGGCAAGACCATCGTGCTCCAGACCGCATCGAGCCCGTTCCGGGTCGATGACAACGGGCAATATTCCGACAAGGTTCAGAACAAGTACCAGGACGGGAATCCGTGGGACGAGAAGGCGCCGCCGTATCTGCAGTATGTCCGTGAAGGGGGGCAGATCTTTTTCCAGAACTGCCACTTCTGTCACGGCGACAATTTGAACGGCCGCGGGATGTTTGCCTTTGCATTCAATCCGATCCCTGCGAATTTCACGGATCCGGGCACAATCGCGCAGCTTCAGGAAACCTTTGTGTTCTGGCGGGTGTCGAAGGGAGGAATCGGACTGCCGCGTGAAGCGTTCCCCTGGGCCTCCGTGATGCCGCCGTGGGAACAGCATCTCACGACCGACGAGATCTGGAAGGTGATCCTGTTCGAATACTGGCATACCGGCTACTATCCAAGAACGTGGGATTAATGGTTACGACAATAATTTTAACCGTAGGGGTTCAGCAATGAAAGCTTTTTTCTCGCGCATTACGCGTAAGGGTGTGGTGATCGGAACGCTGGCCATCGCCTTCGGTGTGGCGGCAGGCGCGGTCATTATGTCCACCGGGACTGAAACAGCAGCCGAGTCCGGCCTATCTCCCGGGTTCATAAAGGGGCCTGTGCCTCCGAAACCTGATCCGGCGATGATCGAGGCCGGGAAGAAAATCTATTTCCGCAAGTGCGTCTGGTGTCACGGTGTCGACGGGGGAGGCGACGGCCCTGGCGCCGATCGGCTCTGGCCGCGTCCTCGGAACTTCAATCAGGGGACCTTCAAAATCCGACACACTGCCAGTGGGGAACTGCCGCTCTTTGATCCCACGAAGCCGGTTGCGGGTCAGAACGACCTTTTCGATACCGTGACGCACGGTCTGCCGGGGTCGGCCATGCCTCCTTGGGACGGCATTCTGACGGAACAGCAGCGGTTACAAGTGCTGTCTTTTGTGACCACACAGCTTGTTAAGGACCGAAAGTTCGACGATAAAACCGAGACCTTCAGCATCCTCGACGTCCGAGATAAGTCGGCGATCAAGCAGGTGAAATACGCCAAGGAGAGCATTGAGAAGGGCAGGCAGCTTATCGTCGATAAGAAGTGCGTGGAGTGCCATGGAAACGAGGGCCGAGGTGATGGCAACCCCTTCAACCTGAAGGACGACTGGGGCTTCCCCATCCAGCCGGCGAACTGGCATAAGTGTTGGAATTTTAGGGGGAGCCGAGAAGAACCCTACAATGTGGTGACGATCTTCAGAACCATGTCCACCGGCGTCAACGGGACGCCGATGCCGTCCTTCGCCGACAACACCACGGTGGAAGAGCGCTGGCACATTGCCAATTTTGTAAACTCGGTCTGTGAGCGGGAGAAGGAAGCAGACCCGTTCTCGGATCCTTTGCCGATCGACCCGCTGACGGCGAAACCGAAGATCAATTTCGTGGTGCCGTCGGCTCCGATCGAGGGCGAGATTCCGAACGATCCTCAGGACA
>VBON01000006.1 GCA_005877525.1 Nitrospirota bacterium | reverse complement strand
GCTATTTGCCGCCGGAAGTGAAGGAAAAGATCGCGCTGTTCTGTAACATGCAAAAGGACGAGGTCATCACGGCCAAAGATGTTGAGAGCACCTATGAAGTGCCGATGGTCTTTCATAAGGAAGGGCTCGACACCCTGATCGCGAACCATTTGCATCTGCAACTGAAGGAACCCGACCTGCGGGAATGGGATCGCATGGTGCAGCGCATCACCCATCCAGAGCACGAAATCACGGTTGCGCTCGTCGGCAAATATGTCGGGCTGAAGGAATCGTATAAGAGCCTGACCGAAGCCGTCGTGCATGGCGGCATTCGCAGCGGGACGCGCACGATCATCCAATGGGTTGACGCTGAGGACATTGAGCAGCGCGGGGCCCACCGGGTCCTGGCCAATGTGGATGGCATTATTGTTCCCGGAGGCTTCGGGGGGCGGGGCATCGAGGGAAAGATTGCGGCCATCCAGCACGCCCGCGAAGAGCGAGTTCCGTTCCTGGGGCTATGCCTTGGGATGCAGTGCGCGGTCATTGAATTTGCCCGAAATGTTGCCGGCTTGCGCGACGCCAACAGCTCCGAATTCCTGCCGCAAGGCCCATCTTCCGTTATTGATCTCATGCACGATCAACGCAGCGTCGAAGACAAGGGCGGCACCATGCGCCTGGGAAGTTATCCGTGCACGATCGAGAAGGGCTCGCGAGCCTTTGAAGCCTATGGCCAGCTCGAAGTGCACGAACGGCATCGGCACCGCTACGAATTGAACAATGCCTATCGTGATCGGCTCATCAAGCACGGCCTCGTGCTGAGCGGAGTCTCTCCGGACGGTCGCCTGGTCGAGATCGTCGAGCTGCAACATCATCCGTGGTTTCTGGCGACCCAGTTCCATCCCGAGTTCAATTCCCGGCCGAGCCGGCCGCATCCCTTATTCCAAGGGTTCGTGGAAGCCGGTCTCCAGCACAAGGTCGGAGGATGAAGGCTGCCATGCGAACGGTCGAAATCAATGGGCTCCACGTCGGAGCGGGACTCACGCACCTCATCATCGCCGGGCCCTGTGTGATCGAAGATACGGGGCTAGTTCTGGAAACCGCCGCTGAATTGAAGCGGATCACGACAGACTTAAAGCTCTCGTTTATCTTTAAGGCGTCGTACGACAAGGCCAATCGGAGCTCCGGCACCTCCTTTCGCGGGCCGGGGTTGAAGGAGGGCCTCGCGGTCCTGGCGAAGGTGAAGGAAACGGTCGGGATACCGGTCCTCTCGGATGTCCACACGTCGGAGGAAGCCACGGCCGCCGGAAAGGTGCTGGATGTGCTCCAGATCCCGGCGTTCCTGTGCCGTCAGACTGATCTCCTGTTGGCTGCCGCTCGCACCGGTCGGGTAGTCAATGTCAAGAAAGGCCAGTTCCTCGCGCCCTGGGACATGGCCAACATCGTGCAGAAGATCGAAACGACCGGCAACCACCGCCTGCTTCTGACAGAGCGGGGAGCGTCGTTTGGATATAACAATCTTGTCACGGACTTTCGAGCGCTGCCGATCATGCGCCGTCTGGGGTATCCGGTGATCTTTGATGCCACGCACAGCGTGCAACTCCCGGGCGGCGCCGGCACAAAATCGTCGGGCCAGCGCGAGTTTATCGCGCCGCTCGCGCGCGCAGCGGTGGCGGCAGGGTGCGAGGGACTGTTCATGGAGGTGCATCCTGATCCCGACAAGGCGCTCTCCGATGGACCCAACATGGTGCCTCTCGCTCAGGTCCGCGCCTTGTTGGAACAGATCGTGCGGATCGCCGCCGCGGTTGGTCCAATTCCGGTCTAAGGCGGCGCTCATGGCGCTCCAAGAACAGCGGTTCCCCTCTCCGGCCAATCCCTCCACCTCCGTCCCTTTGCGGATGCGGGTGCATCTTCCCAACGCGATTACGATCAGCCGAATTCTCTTGATTCCGGTCTTCGTCGGGTTTTTCCTCACGCCCACTCCGGAGCGGTCCTTGGCGGCAGCGGCAGTGTTTGGCCTCGCCGCGTTGACGGACGCCATCGATGGCTATCTGGCCCGCCGTTGGGGCCATGTCACGAACCTCGGAAAACTGCTCGATCCATTTGCCGATAAGCTGCTCGTCCTTACAGCGCTCTTCTTGCTCGTGGACTTCGATCGGGTCTATGCGTGGCTCGCCATCGTCCTTGCGGGGCGCGAGTTCTTCATCACCGCTCTGCGCTTTGCCGCCGCTAGGGAAGGGGTGACTCTGGCCGCGGAAACCACCGGCAAATACAAAATGGTGATGCAGGTAATCGCGATCCTACTCTTAATCCTGGAGGGCGCCCTTCCCACCGTACTCAATCTTCAGCTCTGGGGAACGATCATTCTTTTATTTTCGATGGTCCTTTCGCTGATCTCGGCCGCGCAATACTGCCGCCAGTTCGTGGATCAAGTGCTGCCGCGATGGGGTGTCGGGAATCCATGAGCACGCTCGCCATCCTCGGTGTGCTCATTCTGGGGTATGTCCTCGGCTCTATCCCTGTCGGCCTTCTTGCCGCACGCTGGATCACAGGCACCGATCCCCGGAAAGCCGGAAGCCGCAATATCGGCTTTACGAACGTGCTCCGTGTGGCGGGAAATTCTGCCGGAGCGCTCACCCTGTTGGGAGATATGGGAAAAGGAGTGGCTGCGGTCCTGGCGGGACGGCTTTTCCTGGGAGCCGGGGCTGAAGATTGGATCCTGGCTGCGGGAGGCCTTGCCATTCTCGGTCATGTGTTTTCGATCTTCCTCCGTTTTTCAGGCGGCAAGGGAGTGGCCACGGCTTTCGGCGTATTTCTTGCGCTTGACCCGATTCTCGGTGGCGGTGTGATTCTGATTTGGCTGATCAGTCTGGCGCTGTGGAGAACCTCCTCGCTGGCGGCAATCATCGCCTTTGCAAGTCTCCCAGGAATGACCTGGATCCGGCACCCGGAGCCTGTAATGGTATGCTTTGCGCTGGGAGTCACCGCACTTATCTACTACCGGCATACGGAGAACATTCACCGGCTCATAAAAGGCGGGGAGCCGAAGTTCGGGATGGGGCAGAAGGCGAAGTGACTACAAGTTTACATAATGCGTCTTATCCGACGTTGCACATGGTAAGTCGATGACGTTTCTGCGTTCCGCTCATCGCGCCTTTTCCATAAGCTTCGACGGCATCCGCGAGACGCTGGTGGTCGTCGCCGAGCGCGTGGCGCTCCGGGTACAGGTCGCTAAGCTGCTCTTGCACGCTGAGGATGCCGAAGCCCGCCTGCGGCACGCCTACCAGTCTCTTGGTCACCATCTGTATGGAACGCGCCACCCGACATCCACGGAAGCCGGATCAGTCGATGCTGCATTGCCGCTCACCGCGCGGATCCGGACAGAGCAGCAACTGGTTCGAGAGCTGCGGGACCAATTGGCGTCTCTGAATGATGAAACTCTGGGTGTCCCGCTCATCCGCCTTCAGGAAGATCTCAAGGGAGGTGGCGGAACCATTGAGCGCGTCACGATCAGCCCCGGCTCCCAGGCCGATGGCAAACGCCTCGTGGATCTCCAGCTTCCACCCGCTGTACGCCTCCTCGCCGTGCGGCGAGGACAGACATTGGTGATACCTGTTGGCAGCCTCGTGCTGCAAGCCGGGGATGACATTACCCTTCTGGGCAGCCGGTCTTCCGTTGCACCCGCTCTCCAAATCCTCAGAACCTAGCCGATACCCGGGATTTGGTATTTTCCTGATTGTTTGTTACGATACCCTTAGCGTTCAGATCCAAGGAGAATTTCCATGATCACCCGGCAAACGAAGTGGCCCCGGCTCGTCACGGCGAGTCTTTGCGCAATGCTCTTCCTCGCAGCTCCGCAGGGATTTTCGGAAGCGGCTCAAGAAAGCGATGGCAAGCGGCTGGTCGACCAAATTCAAGGCGTCTTTATGGACCTGGCCGATCGGGTCAAGCCGGCGGTAGTGAACATCGCCCCCGTGTCCACCACCGTCCGGTCGGGTGAAAATCCGCGGGAACGCAACCCCAACAGCTCCGGCACAGGCTCGGGGGTCATCGTGGATAAACGCGGCCTGATTGTTACGAATAACCATGTGGTGGGAGACGCCAAAGAAGTCGAAGTGCGACTTTCTACGCGACATAAGTTCATTGGCCAAGTGATCGGGCGGGATCCCGATACCGATCTAGCCATCGTCCAGGTCGCCACCGATCACGACCTTCCCACGGTGCCGTTCGGAGACTCTTCTAAAGTGCGGGTCGGCCAATGGGTTCTGGCAGTCGGCAATCCGTTTGCCCTGGACCGCACGGTGACTCTCGGCGTGGTCAGCGGCCTGGAACGCGACGCGGTGCGGCTCTCGCGCTACGAAGCCTTCATTCAGACCGACGCTTCGATCAATCCCGGCAACTCCGGGGGTCCGCTGTTCAATGTGAATGGCGAGGTGATCGGCATCAACACGGCGATTATTAATTTCGCACAAGGCATCGGGTTCGCCATTCCCTCGAACATGGTGCTTCAAGTCGTCGATCAACTTCGCTCGCGCGGCAAGGTGATGCGCGGGTGGCTGGGGGTCGGCATCCAGGAAGTGACGGCCGAGCTCGCCAGCAAGTTCGGCATCAAGGAGAGTGACGGTGTGCTCGTAAACGATGTTTTTGACAACGAGCCCGCGTTCCGGGCGGGTCTTCACCCCGGGGACATCATTGCCAAGGTCAATGGACATTCGATTGAGACGCCCAGCGGCCTGTCGCGAGCCGTCGCCGGTCTCCTGCCAGGCGCGAAGGTCGAGTTGGAGATTATCCGAAACGGCGAACGTCGGCTCCTGCCTGTCGATCTCGGAGAACGCAAAGAGGATGCGGTCATGGCTGCGATCCCCGCTCCGCAGGCACCCGTTCTTCCCGAACTGAAACTGGGCCTCAATGTGCAGGACCTGACCCCGGAGCTGGCGGAGAAATTCAAAATTAAGGATAAGAAAGGCGTTCTGGTAAGCAAAGTAGAGTCCGGAAGCGCCGCGCAGGAACAGGGGTTGCGCGAGGGGGATTTGATCAAGGAATTCAACCGGCAGCCCGTCAATTCAGCAGACGAATTTAAGTCGGCCCTCTCCCAGATCAAAAAAGGAGATTCGGTGCTTCTTCGCGTGGTGCGTGAAAATCGGGCGTTTTACTCGGTGTTACTGCCGAAGGAGAAGCAACCCGAACACTGATCTCCACGGGTAAGAAGGCATCTGTCGCAACCGCCCTATCGGAAACTCAGAACACGGAGAATTTGAAGTAACGGGTGGGATTTTTCTTCACGTCCGCCAAAAGAGCTTCAACCTCGCTCAAGACCTTGTCTGCACGCCGGTACAGATCGTCCTGGGTGATGAGTTTACCAAGCGTCCCCTCCCCTCGCTCCACCTTGGAGACAAGCGCATCGCCCTTGGCGGTGACGCTGTCCAACCGCTGATACAGTGCGGGGTCCCGGGCCAGGCGGGCCAGGCTACCATCGGGCTTGTTCAATGAGACGCTGAGCCGTTGGAGTTCATCCAGCGCGGAATTGGCGCGATCATAGAACGTGCGTTCCGTGAGTAGTTTGCCCAGCGTACCCTCGCCGCGTTCGAGACGCGCAAGCAGGTGGGACGCCTGCTCAGAGATTGCCGTGATTTTTTCGATCAGCTGCCTCGAGTGATCATAGAGTTCTGCGTCGGTCATAAGCTTGCCCGCAGTGCCCCTCCCCTCGCGAAGCCCGGCAATAATCGCCTGGACCTCCTGCAAAGTCCGGTTCACCATCGCCAAGGTGTCATTCGCGCTGCCCGCCACACTCGTGATGTCAGTCTCGCTGCGGCCCATGAGGATTGTTCCTACCGGCAACAGCGGCTGTCCCGGATTGCCGGGCAGAATCTCCAGATACTTGTCTCCCAACAGGCCCATGGCACGGACCACGACGACCGCATCCTGATGGAGCAGCGCACGCACTTCATTGATGACCGTAAACTCCACGTCGACCTTACCTTGACGCCCGTTAATGGCAATGCGCTTCACGTTCCCCACGCTGACGCCACTCATACGCACCGGCGCTCCGACTTTCAGCCCTTGGCTGTCATCAAGCTCTGCGCGTAGCAACA
>VBON01000351.1 GCA_005877525.1 Nitrospirota bacterium | reverse complement strand
GATCGCGTTTTGGTTGCCGAACAGGGAATGAATGTTATGGACCGCGACATGCGGGAACACCAGGCTCGTGCAGCCGGTGGAGCCCACCATGACGGTGTCTTCGGGGTTGGGCAAGGACGCGAGAATGTAGCGAAACGCCATTGATTCCGGACAGCCCGCGCAGAGAGAATGTTGTTCAATCAGCTCTTTATTGATCCCGACATCCTTCCACCCACGACCTTCTTTGCCCCAGGTCGCATTCGTCACGAGGTCCCGATACTCGGGTGGCATGATATCGAAGAACTCTTCACAGATCTGAATTCGCTCTTTGCTCATGGGCTCTCTCCTCCCGTCCCCTTTTCAGGGTCCAGTGTTCGGTTGTTCGGAATAACTCAGCTTCCTCGTCCGGCGAGGGTCGCGACAGACTTTCCCAGCGACCGTTGTATGTGCTCCACGATCACTTCCGGAGGCATCGTCATGCCGCCCGCGACGTGCGGGCCGGCAATCACGCGATCGGAGTCCGCAATGGTGGCCTTGATCTCACGCGCCATCCAGCCGGCCACGTTGAATTCAGGCACGAAGATGTGCTTCGCATGCTTCGTCGCTTCACGGATCTCATGATAGGGCCAGGGTCGCAGGGATTTGATCTTCACCAAGCCCACTCGCAGCCCCTCATCCGCAAGCAAGCGAATCGCCTCACGCCCTTGGGAGACCGCTGTCCCCGACGAAACGATCAGGATCTCGGCATCCGTATTCTCGGTCTCAATGAGGCCGCCGATCATCGGGATTGTGTGCTTGCGCGAGCGCTCGACGGCCGCGCGGACCTCCTGCTGCCAGGAGGCATGCGTTGCATAGCTGATATAATTGCTCTTCATGACGAAGGGGTCCCGCATCATCCGAACCGGCGGGCATTCCATGTCCATACACGGGACTGGCGATCGGTAAGGATCATAGGGCGGTAAGCACATGTCCACCGGTGTCAGGTTCGGTTCACCACGTCCTTGGTGTGGGTGACGAAGAATCCATCGCAACAAATCGCGATCGGTAAATGCACATCCGGTTGCTCCGCCACCATGAAGCCCATCAGAATCCAGTCATAAAAATCCTGCGCGGTCTCGGCGTGCCAGACCAGCATGCCGGTCTCGAGCAGGTAATAGATCTCGAGCGTATCGGGTTGAATGCTGAGGGGCGAATTGATGCCCCGGCAGGTCACGATCATTTCAATCGGCAAGCGGGCGCCGGACCACATGGGGAAATTCTCCATGGCCCGCATCGTGCCAGGGCCGGCCGTCGTCGTGAAGACGCGCGCGCCGCCAAAGGACCCGCCAGCGCATTCCGACATCACCCCGAACTCATTTTCTCCGCGCATATAGTCGGTGACATAGCCTTCAGCGTAGAGCTCGCCGATCAGAGCTGCGGCTTCACTTTGAGGCGTAATAGGATAGGCCACCATCAGGTCCACGCTGGCCCGCCGGATCGCTTCCTTGATGACCTCGCTTCCGGTATAGAAGGAGGGAATGCGTGGGGCTTCGAAGAACAGATGGTGAGGATCAGTGTAAACCTGCCCCTTCTTGTTTTTTGTGCCGATGACGGAATGGCTATCCATCAGTTCGCCTCCTCATCTAGATGAGACCCGCGGTCTCTCGTTTTGCAGACCGCTGACGCTGCATTAATAGTTTTTGGCTCCGTTCGAATATTGGGCGATACTGTTAAAGGGCACGTTGCCTTTGAGTTTCTTGACCCATTCAGCAAAATGCATAATCTTCTCAACGGTCAGATCCCGAAACGAGAGGCAGGCATCTTCATGTCCCGCCTGTGCGCACATCGCCATAGTGTAACAGTTCGTTCCACCGCGAATGATTTTCAAGGAAAGATTGGCCTGATGGCAGTGCACGCCGACAAAGATGCACGCGTCGATCTTGTTATGCCAGATCGTAAGATTCGGGTGATTGGGATTGATCTCAACTTCGGGATTGATCTTGGGATATTTCGGCCGGTAATCCGGCATGGGAATCAACATCGGGTTTGCTCCAGCCGGCGCGCACTCTTTCATGGTCTCGTACAGAAATTTGATTGCCGTAGCCTTCTTTTTGGCCTTTTCATTCCATGCCCACAGCACCAGAGGCCCAGGGAAGATGGTTGGAGTCTTCGCAGACATAAACACCCGGGCTCCGTACTCGAAAGCTTCCTCCTCAGGGACAATTCTCCCGTTAATGTGTGCCTGGCCAGGATCGGGTAATGCATTGCCCATGGAGGCCGCCGCCGGCGGCAGAAACGCTTCCGGTCCCGGTCGGACAAAATACTGACTCATGAGATTCCCTTCAGTAGCCTTGACGGATGTACATGGGAGTTCAGCCTCAAATTATCCGCTCTTGTTCCGTCTGAAAGCAATCAAAAAGAAGCCCTACCGGCCGACACAAAAGAGTCATCCGACTAGATTTTGCTAGGCCTTTCGCCCCACGGACCCGAACGTCTGAGAGTCTCTCCTGCTCGCCTTGAAAGAGTTAGGATTTTACGCACGGTCCAGAGAATTGTCAAACGAAAGACATCTGATTTACGGTCTTATGCGCTGTTTCCTACCTGAATCCTTGGTCTCGAAGGACGCCTGGTAAAAGCCCTTATCACTCTAAACCAAAAGAGCCCTCTAAAGAGCTACGTAGATTGGCTTACTCTATGAAGGCGAGCCCGAGGTTATCGGCGAATGCGAGACCGCTACGTGTCGGCCGTAACGATGCCCCCTGGAATTCCAGCCATCCGGCACTCATGGCCTGCGCAATCGGTGTTCGAAAGCGTTTGAGCGGCGCGATCCCATAGCGGCGCTCCAACGGGGCCAGTTCTATGCCCTTTACCTGGCGCAGGCCAAAGGCGATAGCCTCTCGCAAGCGCAAATCGTAGTTTACTTCCTCTCGTGCCGCCACAGGCAATGTCTCCCGCAGCAAACAGTGATGGTATTTCTCGAGCGACTCGACATT
>VBON01000352.1 GCA_005877525.1 Nitrospirota bacterium | reverse complement strand
GCACCTGCGCGCTTACTAGTAGGAATTGACACTTGCGCCAATTTTCTTCATTATTGCCAATTACAATTTAGCCCACCGAAAAGATCAGATGAGCGAATCACCCATTCAGTCCATTTTAGTGGTGGACGACGAAGAGGCCATCCGGCAGACCTTACAGTATCGCTTGCAACACCTCGGTTATGAAGTGGAAGGCGTCGGGGATGTCCAAAAGGCCATAGAACGCGTCCAACTCAACGAGTATGGCGCCATTCTGCTCGATGTCCGCATGCCAAGCGGCAGCGGCCTGGACTTGATCGCTCCGATACGGCGCCTCTCAGCTGACACCCAAATCATTGTGATGAGTGGCTATGCCACGTTCGACATGGTGGTTCAAGCGTGACCCGGAGCGTCTCGGCGTCGCCGTGCGCAACGCGTTTGAATGTCGCCGATTGACCGCCGAAAATGCGTCGTTGCGCAAAGCCATTGAATACCGTCATCCTGAGATTCTGATTGGCATCAGCCCCGCCATCATGGAGCTGCATTGTCTGATCGGAAAAATCGCAGAAACCGACAGCACGGTGCTCATTTCCGGTGAAAGCGGCACCGGAAAAGAATTGGTTGCCTTGGCGCTGCATCATCAGAATCGCAGCAGATCAGGACCTTTTGTCCCCGTCAGTTGCGGGGCGATTCCGGAAGGCCTGCTTGAAAGCGAATTTTTTGGCCACGAGAAGGGGGCGTTCACTGGCGCGATCGCCTCTCGTACCGGTCGCTTTGAACTGGCAAACAAAGGCACGATTTTCCTCGATGAAGTGGGCGAGCTGAGCCTGAACCTTCAAGTAAAGCTTCTACGGGTATTGCAAGAACGTGTCTTTGAACGCGTCGGCAGTGCCAAGACGAGAGCGGTGGATGTCCGCGTGATTTCGGCAACCAATCGGGATCTGGAGCAAGAGGTCGAAGAGGGGCGATTCCGGGAAGACCTTTACTACCGCCTGAATGTCATTCCCATCACGATCCCGCCGCTGCGGGCGCGCCTCGAGGACATCCAACTTTTGGTTCGACACTTTCTGGATCGCCTCAACCGGATGAACAAAGGGATGATCAGCGGGGTGACCCCGGAAGCTCTCGGTTTGCTTCAAGCTTATCATTGGCCCGGCAATGTTCGGGAACTGGAGAACTTTATTGAACGAGTAGTCGCGCTCAAAGAATCAGGAGAGATCGATGTCAAGGACTTGCCCATGTCCATGCGACAATCCAAGAAGTCCGAAGGGCCCGCCGCGGCTATCGACTTCCCTCCACAAGGTATTGATCTTCCTTGCCTCATCGATGCGCTCGAACATAACCTGATCACCCAGGCACTGACCCTGAGTCATGGGGTCAAGAGCCGAGCCGCCGAGTTGCTCGGCTTGAACCGAACTACGCTCGTGGAGAAACTAAGGCGCGGTAACCAGCCGGTCCGGTGACTAGCCCTTGACCACTCTGCCGAATTTCGTCCCATCTTTTTAGGCCTCTTCCCTCTTTTTAGAGGTAATCCCCTCTTACTAAAAAACTCTAGGTGTAGTAGCTTAGTCTACACATCACAGGATTCGCTAAACCACACTTTTTATGCCGCCCAATTCAAAACCTCCGAAACTTCTGGTGGTCGGTCCTGAAGCGCATTTACGCGGCTTAATCATGGATCTGCTGGAGCGCCGGGGCTGGAGCGCTCGGCTCGCGGTCCTGTCGAAGGACCCTGGGCATCTGGTGCGCTCACTGCTGGAACGCGACGGACATCAGCTCCATGTCAGCTCGAGTTCGGAAGCTTTGGCGACGGTGGTTGCGGCAGCACC
>VBON01000353.1 GCA_005877525.1 Nitrospirota bacterium | reverse complement strand
ACGGCACCGGGGGGTCATCGGCATCGAAAGCAAGGTTCCGATCCGGGACCGGTCCGTTCTGAGTCTCATCTACACGCCCGGCGTCGCGGAACCGTGCCTGGCCATCCACGCAGATCCGCAGAAGTCTTTTGAATACACGAGCCGGGGAAACACCATCGCCCTCGTGACGGATGGTTCCAAAGTGCTGGATCTCGGCAACCGAGGCCCCTACGCCGCCATGCCCATCATGGAAGGGAACTCGGTGCTGTTGAAGACCTTCGCCGGAGTGGACGCCTTTCCCATCTGTCTGAACACCCAGGATGCCGACGAGATCGTCGCCAATATTTCCCTGCTGGTGCCCACTTTTGGCGCGATCTGTCTCGAAGATATCACCGCGCCTCGATGCTTCCCGATTGAAGAGCGGCTGGCCCGAGCGACGAATATCCCGGTCTTTCACACGGATCAACATGCGGCGGCCATCGAAGTCCTGGCCGCCCTCATGAATGCCGGCAAGCTCGTGGGGAAGGCCATCGCCTCCATGCGAATCGTCATCAACGGGGCCGGCGCGGCGGGAATCGGCACGGCCAAGCTACTACTGCGATACGGCGTCAAGGACATAATTCTGTGCGATCGGGCGGGCGCGATTTACAAGTATCGGCCGACACGGATGAACTGGGTAAAGTCGGAGATGGCCTTATCGACGAATCAGGAAGGCCGTCAGGGTTCGCTCGACGCAGTGCTGTCCGGTGCTGACGTGTTCATTGGTTTTTCGGAGGGCAAGGTCTTGAAGGGAGAAGCGATAGCCACAATGGCCCGAGACCCCATCGTCCTCGCGCTCGCCTTGCCGGAGCCGGAAATCCGTCCCGAGAGCGCGAAGCGCTGTGGGGCTGCGATTGCCGCCAGCGGCCGGGCGGACCTGCCCAATGGCGTCAATACCGCCATGGTGATCCCGGGCGTCTTTCGCGGACTGCTGGACGTGGCCGCCCATCGTATGAACGATGAGATGAAGATCTCCGCTGCGGAGGCGCTTGCCGGGGCTGTCGCTCCAGAGGATCTGCGTCCGGATCGGATACTGCCGGAGTTAATGGATTTTCGTGTGGCTCCCGCGATTGCGGCGGCAGTCGCGCGCGCCGCCATCGAGACAGGGCAGGCCCGAAAGCAGGTGAAGCCGGAGTCTATCCGGGACAAGACGCTCTACTATGTGTACGAGGGCCGGTTCCCGCTGCCTCCGGAAACGACCGGCCCCGGTGCCACGCTCGCTGAACAGTCTCTCGATCTGCACGCGCGATATGGTGGCATTCTCCAGATCAAACCCAAGATTCCGGTCAGGGATTTGACCGTGCTCAAGGGGTTCTACGTGTCTCCGGGTCTCTGGGGACCCGTGGAAGAGATCGCTCGCGATCCGATGAAGGTCTACGAATATACCGCCAAAGGCAATCTAGTTGCGGTCGTGACCGACGGGTCGGCCGGGGTCGGCCGTGCTGGGCCTCGGCGACCTCGGGCCCCGTGCGGCCCTGCCCGTCATGGAGGGCAAAGCGGTGCTGTTCAATTTTTACGCGGGCATTGAAGCGTTCCCGATCTGCTTAGGGACGCAGGACCCGGATGAGATCGTTGCTGTTGTCAAACATATCGCCCCGACCTTCGGCGGCATCAATTTGGAGGATATTGCCTCGCCCCGCTGTTTCGAGATTGAGACGAGGTTGCGAGCGGAATTGGACATTCCCGTGTTTCATGACGACCAGCACGGTACGGCGGTCGTGGTCCTTGCCGGTCTCTTGAATGCCATGCGGCTGCTTCATCGAACACTCGCGCAAGCGAGAATCGTTATTTGTGGGGCGGGCGCGGCCGGGACCGCGATTGCGCACCTGTTGCTGCGACGCGGGGTTCAAGACCTGGTTCTCCTCGACATCCACGGGATTGCATACGAAGGACGGCAGGCGGGGATGAATCCGACCCTGACGGCGTTGGCGCGACAGACAAACCCGCGGCGGCTGATGGGGGATCTAGCCGAGGCATTGGCCGGCGCCGATGTCGTTATCGGTGTCTCGGTGGGCGGGATTCTGAAACCCGAGATGATACGCAGAATGGCGCCCGATCCCATTGTCTTCGCCTTAGCCAACCCCGTTCCGGAAATAATGCCGACAGTTGCCTTGGCCGCTCTGATTTCCCGAATCAGGTAAACAACAGCCTGGTGTTCCCGGGCGTGTTTCGCGGGGCATTGGATGTGCGGGCCACGACGATCACAATCGACATGGAGCTCGCGGCCGCGCAAGCGCTTGCGGATGTAATTCCCTTGCGCGACCTGAAGTGGGATTACATCATCCCCGAGGCGTTTGATTTTCACGTCCCCCCCAGTGTGGCCGAGGCCGTGGCGCGATCCGCGATTGCTGAAGGAGTGGCAAGGATCAAGCGCGATCCCGCCGCGATCGCCAGGGACACGCGGGCGTATCTGTATGAAGGACAGTTAGGAAACTTTTGAAGCGCTCCCAGCAAAAGAGCGTGAGAAAGGAAGACGATATGAATGCATTGCAACTTGGGGATCCCGCGCCGGGCTTTCGATTGCCCGGCGTTGACGGGCGCACACGCAGTCTTGAAGAATTTGCGGGCAAGCCGGTGTTGGTCATCATCTTCAGCTGCAATCACTGTCCCTATGTACAGGCGTATGAAGATCGAATGATCGCTATTCAGAAGGATTATCAAGATCGCGGTGTTCAATTGGTCGCGATTAATTCAAATGAAGAGATTAACTATCCCGTGGACAACCTCGAACACATGATCGAGCGGGCGAAAGCGAAAGGCTACAACTTCCCCTATCTGCGTGACGTCTCCCAGACGGTCGCCAAGGCCTATGGGGCGACCCATACGCCGCAGCTTTTCGTCTTTGACCGAGATCGTCGTCTGGGCTATACGGGGAAGATCGACGACAATTGGCAAAACCCTAGAGCCGTCGATCGGCAGTATCTCCGGGAGGCGCTGGATGCCTTGTTGAAGGGAGCGGCGCCGGCTGAGGTCCAAACCCACGCCATCGGTTGTACCATTAAATGGGCCGGATAGCGGCGTGCCGGCAATACCTAAATCCCCAATGCCTTGCGGATTTTTGTGACGGTCACCGCCGGCGGATCCGAGACATCGGCAATAATTGCGTCTTGCGGTTCTTCGAGAATAGCAAGTTGAGTTTGTAGTAAGTCCGCCTTCATGAAGTGATGCGTTCTTTGGCGCAGCCGCGCTGCGATAAGATCAAGGCTCCCTTTCAAATAGACAAACCGAACGCGGGCCGGATCGACAACGAGGGTTTGCCGGTAGGCCGCTTTGAGGCAAGAGCAGGTCAAAACCGCGTTCGTGTTTTCTCGAAGCCAGGTCTCAATGGCCGCGCGCATGGCCGCAAGCCAGGGTGTGCGGTCCGCGTCTTCCAGGGCGATGGCACAGCTCATCTTCTCGATGTTCGATGCGGGATGAAACTCGTCCGCGTCGCGAAAAATGTCCAGGATAGCTGCTCGGCGAGAAGTTGGCCCACCGTCGTTTTCCCGGATCCTGCCACGCCCATGATGATCAGGATCATCCCCGAGCATCCACTTTTTTCCGATAAACGTCCAGCACAGGAATCGTAACGGGAAAGCCCGTGCTATGGGAATACTGTCTGAATCAGCGCCAGCCCCTTGACCCAGGCGCCGAGGTGTGGTCTTCTTGGCGGTTCGAATAGGCGACAAGGAACCTTCCTGTGATGGATGACCAGCTCAAACTCCTCTACCGGTTGTTCCTGCAGCTGGGCGTGACCGCGATATTGGCGGCCATTCTCTTCGGCGTCTATTTCCTCATCGCGCACAAGAGAGCCAAACGCGTACCCGTGAGTTTCTTCGCGGTGTTTATCGGAACAC
>VBON01000350.1 GCA_005877525.1 Nitrospirota bacterium | reverse complement strand
TGCGTGCGTTCACCGAACACCATCCGAATGCAGGATGCTCAAAATGGCATCCCAGCAAGGCCGCAGGGAGCTCGGCGACCGAAGCGTACCCTTGCGGTACGTTGCAGGGAGACGGGCGACTGAGAACGACGCTGGGGGTCATTTTCAGCATCCTGCTAGGTGCCCATTTCCCAGCTAGCGAGATACTTCACTTGTTCCTTCGTCAGCTTATCGATCTGCATCCCCATGCCGGCGAGTTTGAGGCGGGCGATTTCTTTGTCGATCACCGGCGGGACCGGATAGACCTTCTTCTCCAGCTTCTTATAATTCTTCACCAAATACTCTGCGCCGAGCGCCTGGTTGGCGAAACTCATGTCCATGACGCTGGAAGGATGGCCCTCGGCCGTCGCCAGATTCACGAGTCGTCCCTCGCCGAGCAGACTTACCCGACAGCCGGTCTTCAACGTGAATTGCTCGACGCCGGGTCTGATGAGCCGCTTCTTACGGCTCAATTTCTCCAAGGCGGGAATATCCAACTCGACGTTGAAGTGGCCTGAGTTGCAGACGATGGCCCCTTCCTTCATCTTGGCGAAGTGTTCACCGCGGATGACTTTGAGGTTGCCGGTGACCGTGACGAAGAAATCTCCCACCAGCGCGGCCTGTTCCATCGGCATGACGCGGAACCCATCCATCACCGCTTCAATCGCCTTGACCGGATCGATCTCAGTGACGACGACATCGGCGCCCATGCCCTTGGCACGCATCGCGATGCCGCGCCCGCACCAGCCATAGCCGGCGACCACGAAGGTGGTGCCGCAGATTAATCGGTTTGTCGCGCGAATAATGCCGTCGATCGTGCTCTGGCCGGTTCCGTAGCGGTTGTCGAACAGGTGCTTGGTGTCGGCGTCGTTCACGGAGATCACCGGGAACTTCAGCACTTTTTTCTCGGCCATGCTGCGGAGTCGGATGACGCCGGTGGTGGTCTCTTCCGTGCCGCCGATTACATGTTCCAGTAAGTCTTTGCGCTTGGAATGGATCAGCGAGACGACATCGGCTCCGTCGTCCATCGTGATCTGAGGCTTGTGGGCGATAGCCGATTGGATGTGTTTATAATAGGTCCTGCTGTCTTCGCCTTTAATCGCGAAGGTCGGAATGCCGTCATGTTTGACGAGCGCCGCCGCGACCTCATCCTGCGTGCTAAGCGGATTGGATGCGCAGAGCCGGACGTCGGCTCCGCCGGCTTGGAGTGTTTTCATCAGATTGGCGGTCTCGGTCGTCACGTGGAGGCAGGCCGTGACGCGGAGCCCTGCGAACGGCTTCTCTCGCTGAAACCGTTTCTTGATAGGCCGCAGCACCGGCATGGTGGCTTCGGCCCATTCGATCTTGAGTTTGCCCTGGTCTGCGAGTTTGATATCCTTCACATCGTATTCCACTGCTCTCCTCCTCGTTAGGCGTGAAACGTTAGGCGTAAGGGGTAATGGGATATCAGAAAAAGGGGGACGGTTAATTACACCGTCCCCCTTCGTGTAGTTCGCGCACAGTGTTGATTACAGACCTGCGTCTCTGCGCAAGAGTTTGGCCTTATCGGTCTTTTCCCAAGTGAACTCCAGTTCGTTCCGACCGAAGTGCCCGTACGATGCGGTCTGTCTGAAGATCGGTCGGCGGAGCTTGAGGTAGTCGATGATGCCGCGTGGGGTCAAGGGGAAGTGTTTCCGCACGAGCTTATCCAGATTCTCGACGGCCACCTTGTTGAGCGGGTCGGGGTAGCCGATGGCGTAGGAGAGCTGGACCTCGCACTGCGAGGCGAGCCCGGCGGCGACGATGTTCTTGGCGATGTAGCGGGCCATATATGAGGCCGACCGGTCTACTTTCGTGGGATCTTTGCCGGAGAAGGCGCCGCCTCCATGGCTGCCGTGACCGCCATAGGTGTCGACGATGATCTTGCGGCCCGTCAGTCCGGTGTCGCCCATCGGACCGCCAACCACGAAGCGGCCGGTGGGATTGATGTGGTGTTTCACGCTCGCCGGGTCGTAGAGCCCTTTCGGCATCATGGGCTTGATGACTTTCTCCATAATGTCGCGCTCGATCTGCTTGTTCGTCACGTCGGGGCTGTGTTGCGTCGAGACGACGATGGTGTCGATCCGCACCGGTTTTCCGTTCCTGTACTCCACGGTCACTTGGGATTTTCCATCGGGACGGACCCAGGGCAGGATGTTCTTTTTCCGAACTTCTGCCAGCCGCTTGGTGAGCCGATGGGCGAGGACGATCGGCATCGGCATGAGTTCAGTCGTTTCGTTCGTGGCATAGCCGAACATCAGTCCCTGGTCGCCGGCACCGCCGGAATCCACGCCCATGGAGATATCGCCCGACTGCTGGTGAATGGCGGTGAGGACGGAACAGGTGTGGTAGTCGAATCCCCAGGAGGCGTCGGTGTAGCCGACATCTTTTATGACGTCGCGAATGATATCCGGAATCTCGACGTAGGCCTTGGTAGAGATTTCACCGGCCACGAAAGCAATTCCAGTAGTCAGAATCGTCTCGCAGGCCACCCGGGCATACTTGTCCTGGGCAATGATCGCGTCGAGGATTCCGTCGGAGATCTGGTCGGCGATCTTGTCAGGATGTCCTTCCGTCACGGACTCTGATGTGAACAGGTAGTTGTGTCTCATTGGCTCCTCAAAGTTCGGTTGGCGATAACTTGATGACTTAACGGATTGCCGCGCGATATTAGTATGAGCGCCCCCTCTTTGTCTATGCTTTCATTTCAGGGAGTATCTGGCGCGGCGTCGCGGCCGGCTTGCTTGACACCCCTTTCCCAGCACTTGTAAAATTAGGCACTTATGCGGTTCTCGCCTCCTTTGACGAGTTAGTCTACAACGCGATCGCGGTCTGGTGGCCCTTACTGGCGTAGAGTAGGATTCTGGGGGCGAGGGGGCTAATTATGCCTGGAGTAGCTAATGGAGCTAGGATCTCAAGACAACCTGGTTGCTGATCGTGGGTGTGATTTACGGCGCCTACATCCATGCCCGCACCGTTCAGCAGTCCGTCATCTGCGAGATTGTCAGCGGGCCGCGTGACATGACGAAACTCGACAACCTGCAAGTCCTGACCAAGTGGCTCAACGTCATGTCCAAAGCGGCGGACGCTGTGCAATTGGATCTTGGAGCGAGGAAGAGATGATAAGGCTCGCGATTGCTGCAACAGTCCTATGTCTGATGGCCACGCTGGTTGGAATAGGCGGTGCGGCGGCGCCGGATATTCTGCCGGTCGTAGGGCGCAACGGCGTCAAGCT
>VBON01000349.1 GCA_005877525.1 Nitrospirota bacterium | reverse complement strand
CTTCTGCGAATTCTTGGCGCCAAGCGCGGTCTTGTTGCCGGCCTCACGACTGGGGACGCTGACATGGACCTCGTGGCCCTCGCGGATCGCCAGCGACGCGGCAGCGACGGCCGCTTCGAAAGCCGCTTCCTTTGTGTCGTAGTCGTGCTGCGCGGTCCCGTCATGGAGCACCGTCCAGCCGTCCGGCCTGGAAACGATCATGTATTCGGCCAATCCCATCGTTGCCTCCTTGCTGTGCGGGAGAGCAACGTTGAAACCCGTTTCAGGGTTCCGGTGACCTGTGCTTGCCGACGATGCGGCTCGGATCAGGTTTTCGGTGGACGCCCGCGTTTGGCGAACAGCAATCCCTGCATGTCAGCCGCGTTCTGAAGAATACCGGCGCGCTTCAGCGCCTCGCTTCGCGCGGGACCATGGGGCATTGCCCGCGCTTGCTCCAGCGCCGCCAGCGCCTCGAGATGCAAATCCCGCGTGGGCTGAGTTTCGCTCTTCTTCCTCTCCATTCAAAAAGATTAGGAGGCGGAATCATCGTTTGTCTGTCTGATGCCGGACGTTGGAACCCGGAGTTCACCGATTCGTCAGGAACCAAATTACATGCTGGCCGCTCAATTCTGGAGGTGTCACAATGAGCAAAGAGAAGCCCACCGATGACCCGCGTCAGCGGACGGACTGGGGATCGCACAAGCAGACTGACAAGCCCTGGAAAGGGAATCCGGAGAAGGAGCAGCGGTCGGGAACTTCAAAACCCGATCTGGAAAAGTGGCATGAGACCAACACCCATTAGCCGGCGCGGTGCGATGCATGGAGATATCGCCGATGCTTGAAGAGAAACTGAAGGAAGCGATCGTGGCGGAGCTGAAGCGGCAAGCGGCGAATAATCCGCAGTCGCTTAGCATCGAGAACTCCGACGGCCTCGTCGTCAGGGGCAAGATCGATTTGGACGATCTGGCGATGGTGATCGCGGGCGCCGTTGCAGGAGGGCCGTGAGCGCCTTCGCAGGAAGCCTGCCTCCGCCGGCAAGCTGGATCAGGAACAGAGATTGCCGCCGGACGTTTTCCCAAAAATGGTTGGACGTGAAGATGACGGAACCGCTGCCCCTGCTGATAGAGAGTTCGATTGAAATCGCTTGGGACTATCTCGTCCGTACCGGCGAGTTGGATGATGCGATGGTGGCCGGCCGCTTTCTCAGCGACACGATTGAGTTGATGGTGCGCCGCGGCGAGCGACGGCGGTTGATGCTGGCCAACAAGGCAATCACGGCCTATCAGCAATTCAGGCGGCAGCATTCCGTGCATCCGGTGCTCGCCTCGGCCTGATGGCCGGTCCCTTGTTTTGTGTCGGAACCCTTTACGCGGGTGCTGGTTGAAGAGTCGCTTCAATCAAAGGAGTTCCCCATGAAGAAGACTATCCTGGCTTGCGCATGCGCCCTGTTGTTGTCGACTGGGAGTGTATTTGCACAAGCTCAGCCGGCTCCCGGCGCATCGAGCGAAGGAAATGTCGGCCCCGGCGCGACCAAAAGCACCACCAAGCATACGAACATGAAAACCACCAAGCACACGAACATGAAAAAGGGCACGACGACCGGAACCGCTACCGGCAAAATGAAGTCCGGCAGTTCGTCCAGCATGGACAATGCCGGATCTGGCACCAAAAAATAATTCCGACCCGCAGTCTGGCGGCCGTCAGACCCTCGCGCGAATGCCGTTTGCTTGCGAGCCAGCGGCATTCGTCTCGTATGCGTGTCGTAACGCGGCGCCCAGCCAAGCTCGATGTGTCAGGCTGACTGCAGCTCTTCGGCCTTCCGCCGAAGTTCTTCGGTCATCTGTGCGCCCGGACGGGTGCGCAACTCGCCGGATTTGTCTGGAATATCGGCCTCTTGGCAGAGGCGTTTGAGGTCCTCCCTCTGCTCTTGGCCTGTCACATCAGTTCGATCAAGCGTCGAGCATCCGCCGGTGCGGCGCTTTTCTGGTCGTTGTCGAAATAGACGAACACGTCGCATCCCTGCCTCTTCCAGGACCTGATGCGACGAGCCCAATCGGCAAGCGCAGCCTCGCTATAATGGTCCTTGTAGCGGCCCTTGGGTCCGTGCCCGCGGACGTAGACGAAATTGGCGGTCATGATGATCGGAAATGCAGAGCGATATGTTTTGCTTTCGCAGCAGCCGGAATATCGTCGGCTCATACCAGCTAGGATGCCTGAATTCGAAGCTGTAGCGTCGCTTCTTCGAGAGCAGTTTGAAGAAGGAGGCGAGGCGATCGCCATCGGCCTGGAGGTTCGGCGGTAGTTGAAACAGGACTGGTCCCGTTTTCCTGCCGAGCAGGGAGAGGCGGCTTTCGAGCAATTCGAGGCTGTTGACAGAATTCTGCGAAAGCCGTTTCCAATGCGTGATGAATTTGGATGCCTTCCAGGCGAATACGAAATCGTCTCCGCTCTGGTCTCGCCAGCTCCTTACGGCTTCCGGCGTCGGCGTCCGGTAAAACACGCCATTGAGTTCAGTGGTCGAAAACTGGCCGGCATAAAATTGCAGTTGTTCTTTGAGCGGCAAGCCCTTTGGAAAGAACGGTCCTCGCCAGGAATCGTAGTGCCAACCCGACGTGCCGATCAGGACCCGCGCCATGACGTCACGGCTCCACATAGGGATCGGAGCGGTATACGGGCGTGTTCATCGCATCAGACTCCCTGCCAATTCGATAGAAAGACTGGCACGGATATGTTGTTCCCCAAGGCTACGCGGGTACACAATCAGGTCGCGCGCGGTGCCCCTTCGATGCCGTCCAGTTCCACGAGATAGGCCAGCAGCAGGTCTCCCCGCGTTTGCGGGGCATCCCGCGCAGCCTCGCGGTACAAGGCAATTTCCTGGTCGGTCGAGCGTCGAGCCCGCAGCCGCGCCTTGCCATCCCAGAGCGGTGAACCGTTCGACATCAGGCCGGCGATGTCGCTACGCAGCCAATGCTCGTGACAAAGCTGCTGGGATTCCCGCAAGTTCTTGGCTTCGAAAGCGAGAGTGGGTCTTCCGCCGACATCCAGGGTAAAAATTGCAGGCAACAGCGTCATCCAGCCCAAGCCATATATCTGACGACAACGAGGAGACCGGCGGCACCGACGACGATGAGTGCGCAGGATATTCCGATCCGCATCGCAATCCGAATGACAGTTAGGCTCATGTCGGCGGCCTGATCATATCCGTTAAACGGTTCAATTCCCCAATTCCAGCGCACTCTCAACGGACCGATTTCGGTGACGCCACACCTCGCGCATTCGAATATCCGCTTTTCCGAATGGCCGGCGCCCAAGCTAACGCCTTGCCAATCGCAAGCGGGCCGAACATCTCGCGCAACGCGGACACTCGATGGGCAAGCTAATAAAAAATAGCCCGCGATAGGGCTGTCGTCTGTCTGGTCCCTGACACATCGCTTCCGGGAATATGGTTCGAACTGGCCGGCGCTTTCTGGAGCACGGAATTTCCCGTCGTACAAAGTCGGCCGGCTCTCCACTCAGATCGAAGCAGCAAAGTGCAAGGGAACGATGGGGAATATCGCTGATTGATACAGGAGCTGCCGCAGCCAGACCCGGCACCAGAAGAGGGACGCCAAAATGAAATATCTTGCCACCTGCCTTGCGCTCGTTCTCCTGGCGACACCTGCGATGGCCCAGTCCATCGGAGAGAAGACTGGAATGAACTCGACCCTTGGGATCAGCCCGGCGACGGAAGACTTCGTGAAACAAGCCGCTGTCAGCGACATGTCCGAGATCCAGTCCAGCCAGCCTGGCATGAAATCGCACGGGGAC
>VBON01000354.1 GCA_005877525.1 Nitrospirota bacterium | reverse complement strand
GCATGGTGGAACAATAACCGTGGAAAGTCAGGAAAATGTCGGCACCACATTCCATATTCGGCTCCCACTTCGTCCATCCGCTTCCTCCGCCGACCACCAGAAGACATAGAAACATCTGCTCCAGGTCCGGTGGTCAATACGGACTGTGTCCAGCCGTTAGGATCTAGTTATCGTAGCTGTCAGAGCTCTGTAATCTGTATTGCCGAACCGTTAGTCAGAAAATCCTTCCCGAAACCTTGAATCCACTGTGCGCGCGCCTTATACTGAGCAAGGGTGGAATGGCTGTCTCCACTGTTCAGGAACTCCACTTAGCTCTCTTCCTTCGTTACGCTGATCCGTAATAAATCACGATGGACAGAGAAATCCGACGAAAGGACCCTAAGAATGCGCATTATGGTAATACTGCTGATGTTCCTTCTCGCCGCCTGCGCCAGCGAGGATTTTTGGTACCAGAAAGGTAAGACGGAAGCGGATATGCAGATCGATCGGTATGAATGTACCACTGAGCTCCGAGACAAATACGGAATGTACGGCGCTGATAAAAACTCGCCTGCTTATGTCGCCGATCTCCGGCAATGCATGATCAAGAAAGGCTACACGCGACTGGAGGACACGAAGAAGTAATGCTTCAGTTGGAATCGGTCAGCAAGCAGTTCGCCACGAAGGTTCTTCTCAAAGAGGCCTCAGTGCATTTGCGGCCAGGCACGCGGGTCGGCTTAGTCGGCCCCAATGGGGTCGGGAAGACCACCCTACTGCGTCTGGTGCTCGGCGAGCAAGACGTCGACGATGGGCGGATCCGAAAACGCCCGCGCCTGCGTATCGGCTATCTCCCGCAGGATCTGGAAACGATCCCGGGGCACACCGCCCTGGACGCTACTCACCGTGGTAGCTATCCGGAGCATGATGCCAAACGGATTCTATCCGGATTGGGCTTCACGGAAAGTGACTTCTCCCGGCCCCTCTCGGCGCTTTCTGGAGGGTTCCGGATGCGGGTCGCGCTGGCGCACTTGCTGCTCTCGGCGCCCGATATTCTCCTGTTAGACGAGCCGACCAATCATCTGGACAAGGCCACACAGCGGTGGTTTGAGGACTTTCTGCTGAAGTCCTCCTTCACGATGCTGGTGATCAGCCATGATACCGCCTTTCTTGACCGCATCGCGACGCATATCTGGGAGATCCGGCATCAACGCATCATGGAAAGTGTCGGCAACTATACGAAATACGTCGCGTGGCGGGAAGCCTTTGAAGCCGCTCAAGCGGCTGCGGCGGACCGGCAGGACAAAGAGATCGGGCGGGTACAAAAGTTTGTGGACCGCTTCCGCTATCAGGCTACCAAGGCCAGCCAAGTGCAGTCGCGGCTAAAGCAGTTGGAAAAGGTCAAGCGCATCGAGCGGACGCGCGATCCCAAACGGCGCGCGATCCCAAACGGGTGCGTTTCCGGTTTCCCATTCCCTCGCCATCGGGACGACACGCGCTCGACCTCAAAAGCGTCGCCAAGGCATACGGCGAGATCGTGGTGTACCGCTCTCTGGATTTTTTCGTGGAGCGAGGCCAACGTGTAGCGCTGGTCGGCGAGAACGGAGCCGGCAAGAGCACCCTGCTCAAGATGCTGGCAGGGGTCCTTCCGCCGGATACCGGCAGCCGAGTGGTCGGCCACGGTGTCACGCTACATTATTTCGCGCAGCATCAGGCGGATATTCTGAATCCGGAGCATACGGTCCTTGAAGCCATCGCAGAAGGGACCCCGCGCGCGGAGATGAATTTCATCCGCGGATTGGCCGGAGCATTTCTCTTCGAAGGCGCGAATCAGAAAAAACTCATCAAAGTGCTAAGCGGGGGCGAGAGGAATCGCGTCGCACTGGCACGCATGCTTGGGGAACCGGCCAACACTCTCCTGTTGGATGAACCCACCAATCATCTCGATCCCCCCTCCGTCGACGTTCTCACCGATGCGCTGGTGGATTTCCCAGGCACGCTCGTCTTCATCTCCCATGACCCGGTGTTTCTCACACGGGTGG
>VBON01000014.1 GCA_005877525.1 Nitrospirota bacterium | reverse complement strand
CACTTCGGGCAGACTTTGGCGTTGCGCTCGACTTCTTTTCGGTAGATGATCTCGCGGCAATGGTTACACTTCAGCCACAGCCCCTCGGAGCCGCTCGGCTTTTTCCCGCCCGTACCGGGCGTCGGCTGTTCCTTTTTAAACCAGGCCATACTCAGAGCGTGATGACTTGGCCTTCCTCCAGAAGATGGAGGTTCGGCAAGCGCAAGGCATTGAGATCCGTTTTAATGCGTTTCAGGTATGATGGCTTGAGATGATAGATATAGACCGGGACGTCTGGCCGGCCGAGCTTCACAAGCTCACCGCGCAGCGTTTCAGGCGTCAAATGACCGCTGGCTTTGGCAACGTCCTTGAGATCATTCGGAAAGGACGTTTCAATAAATGCTGCTTTCAGCCGGCGCTCCTCTTTGCCGAGTTCCCAGATGCGCCGGGTTTCGGCAGTATCGCCGCTGTACAGGAATGCCGTCTTCTCATCTCGAATGAGAAAGCCCACGGCGGGGACGCTATGATTCACTCGCACGGGAACCGCTTCAATGCCGTCAAGTTGGATCGGTTTCTCATCCAGAAACGGTTGGAATGTAAGCGGTGCGATCTCCACCGTGGGCAACCGGGCGAAGTCGGGATAAATCTCACCATTAAAAATGTGCTGACGCACGAGATGCACGACTTCGGGCAGTCCCCAGATGTTGATCGGAGTACCGTGTGTTCGCCCCACCATGTTATCAGCAAGAAGGGGCACGCCTTTGATGTGATCGAAATGGGCGTGGGAGAGCAGTACATTTCGGATCTTGTCTTGCTCAGACTGTACTAGGCTGCCCGTGATTGAGCCGGCATCGACCATGCATGTTCCATTCACCAGAAACCCACATGCTTTGCACTCGTGAGGCCTTCCTCGGCTGTCGGTGGTGATTAATTCGGAGCCATGACATCCGAGAATTCTAACGATCATGTAGTACCCTCTGCCGCTCTATCGGGCACGTCTCGCCCCAGTCATTCGGGCAGATCTCGCATCTTTGTACGCATCGCGAGAGCAAACTGCTCGAGAACGGTTTTCAGCCGGGGATACTGCTTGATCATTTCAAAGAGATCCGATGATTTGAGCCGTAAGGCTTCCGTTTCGCCTTTGGCGAAAACCGACGCACTGCGCAGCCCGCCGGCCAGGAGCGACAGCTCTCCGAAGAACTCGCCTTCGCCCAAATCGCACATCTCTACCTCTTGCCCTTTGTGTTCCTTCACCACTTTTCCACCGCCCCGTGTGATGACGTACATGCCGTCGCCTTCGTCTCCCTCAGCGATGACCCGTTCTCCATCCATAAATTCCAGAGGCTCCAGCTTCTCCACAATTGCTCCGAATTCCTCTTGCGTAAAACTGGCGAACAGCTGATCGATATTTTTCTTTTCCGTGAGCTTCATCACAGCGACGGGTGGGACGAATGCAAAGAGTGGGGCGGGAGCGGCCGGTTCAGGAAGCTCGGGCTCTTCGACAAGCTCGAGACGGTCCGGCATGGAGTCTTGGAGGGAGTCTGCAAGGGGCTCTGGAAGAGGCTCTGGAAGCGGCTCTGGAAGAGGGACATCTGGAACTGGAACAACCGGGGGCTCAACAACGGGGAAGACCGCCTCTTCGGAAGGCTGCACCAGGTCCAACTCTTCGTTCTCGGTCGCCGGCTCGGATTCCGCGCTCTCTTTTAAGGCGGTTTTCGGCGTTTGATGAACTAAGAATGACGGATCGAAGGCGATGCCGCCGAATGCGGTATTGACTGACTTCATAAGAGCGGTCGCCTCGGTTTCTCCGGGAGCGATTTTGAGAATCATTTTGTACGTCGCAATGGCCTTGACGGAAAATCCGGCTTTCACGTACATGTCCGCCGCTTCATAATAGGATTTGATCGCTGCGGGTTTATTGCCGGCCTTCAGCGAGTAATCGCCCATGCGAAGATAATAATGGGTGTTGGTAGGCTCAAGATGGATCAGACTTTGAAGTGTCTGAACAGCCTTTGCCCACTGCCCCAGGCCGACGTACTTGCTTAACTCGTTCGTCAGTCGATCTTTTTTGTTCGCCATTATCGCTGTTGCCGGCTTGTCGCACCGCTGTCAGGCCTTAGGAGCGTCAGCCTGGAGGCAAGAAGATTCTCAGGTGTGCCAACGGTGTGATGCAGGCGAATGTGCAGAGCCTTCATCGAGATCCAGAGTAGACAAAACAGGACCGCAAGTCAATCTTCCATTCCCGTCCGCACCGAGGACAACACGCCACAAGGTTGTCACACCAAGAGCAATTCGAAGAGTATGGTGCTGCCCAGCACGATGCTGAACAGCGCCGCGGCGGCTCTTAAGGTTTGATGGACGCGTGCCGTTCTCTCGGCGCTCATGGCGAAGGGGATGCTCATGGCAGTCGCTAAGAAGACCATCCCGAGGATCGACCCGGCCCCAAACACAAGAATATACACGAGGCCCACACCAAGGGAAGGAACTGTCGCGAGCACCAGCAGAAGGAGGGCAGCGCTGCCCGCGAGCCCATGAACCATTCCCACCGCCAGAGACTTGTATTCCAAACGAAACCGATGGAGATGATCGTGATGCGCGCCACGACTATGGGAATGAAGATGCCGGTGCTGTTCACCATGTTCATGCCAGTGCGCATGGAGATGGACACGCTCTCGCCAGAGTGCAATAGCCACTGACAGTCCAAGGCCGACGAGCATCAGTCCCACTGCGACCTCGAACAGTTTCGCCCAGGCCGATGGGATCGTGAGCTTGAAAAGCAGGACGGCCGTTCCGACTACCAATAGAATCACCGTATGCCCAACGCCCCAGCAGAAGCCGATAAGAGAGGAGCGCCAGAAGGTGCGATTCTCTGTCGCAATGGTCAGGATCGCTGCCACATGATCGGCATCCAAGGCGTGCTTAAGGCCTAAAAGAAAGCCCAGGGAGAGTAGTGAAAAGATATGTGAATCAGCCATGAGGACGGACGGCCGTCATCCCCCTCTGGCGTGCATTTCAAGATGGGGATCCCGACGAAGCCGGTCGATCTCGATCAGCCGCTCTTCTCGCACGCCGATCCGCTCGAGGGCTTTACGCTCTTCGGCGCCTCGGTCCTTCCTGCCTTGCCAGACTGATCGGATCAGGCCTTTGATCTCCTGAGGAGATGTGCCGTTGCGTAAGACATGGCGTAAGTCGATCCCATCCTTCGCGTACAGGCAGAGATACCACATGCCGTCGGCCGTGAGACGGCTGCGATCACAGCTCGCGCAGAAGGGTGTGGTCGTTGAAGGAATGATCCCGAAAGTGGTGCCGTCAGGCAGAAGGAAGCGCTGCGCAGGCGCGGAACTCTCTTCGATCACCGGCTCGATGGCGCCATAGCGCCGGCCCAGGGTTTCAAGGATTGCCGCGCGTGACAAGACCTTATCCATGGACCATTCCGTGGCCCCTCCCACATCCATATACTCAATAAAGCGCACTTCCGCCCGCACGCGCTTGCCGTATTCAATGAGATCGGCAAGCTCATCCTCATTGAAGCCGCGAATGGCGACCGTATCGAGTTTCAAGGTTTTGAATCCGCTCCGCCCAACGGCCTCAATGCCTTCGAGGACTTGGCGATGCATATCCCTTTTCGTCAGCGCCCGAAACCGCTCGGGTTGAAGCGTGTCCAAGCTCACGGTAATGCGGTGCAGGCCGGCCTCGTAGAGGATCTGCGCCTGCTCAGCCAGCAAAATTCCATTGGTCGTCAACGCCAAGTCCTGAATTCGAGAATTTTGCAACAACAGCCGTATCAGCGTGCCAAGGTCCTTGCGCAGCAGCGGCTCGCCGCCGGTCAGCCGCACCTTGTCCACGCCCAGTTCGGTGAACAGGCCGGTCAAGCTGTTCATTTCCTCAAACGTCAGTAGCGTTTCTCGGGGCAACCAGGCGTACTCATCTTCAGGCATGCAGTACTTGCAGCGCAGGTTGCAGCGATCCGTTACTGAGAGCCGCAGGCTCCTGAGAGGGCGTCCGAAGGCATCCTGGACGCCAGGCAGCTCTTGGGGCACCGGCATTGGGCTCACGGGTGTTCCTCCACCCAGATCTCGCCCTCCGGGGTGGTTTCTTGTTTCCAGATCGGCGTGATCTGCTTGAGCTCATCGATGCTCCATTTGCAGGCCCGGAACGCCTCGGCTCGATGCTCCGCGGCTGCGATTACCAGAACGATGTTTTGACCGATCTCAATGTCGCCATATCGGTGAACAATCAGCACCTCGAGTACATCGAAGTCCTGGAGCGCCCGTTGGCGGATCTCGCGAAGTTTTCTCTGCGCCATGCCCTCGTAGTACTCGAACTTGATGCTGCTCACTTCTCGGCCTTTGGAACGATCCCGCGCCGTGCCCAGAAAAATTGCGATCCCGCCAATGCGCGTGGAGCGTGCGCGAACGCGGGCAATCTCGGCATCGATCGAAAAATCTGCTTGCTGGACCCGCACGAACATGTCCTCATCGCACTCCCCCATGCCTCCGGCAAAGGGAGGAAGAAGTGCGACTTCATCACCTTCTTGGATGATTGTTTCGGGATGAGCGATCTCCTGATTGACGGAAATCAGGACCTTCTTCTTGTGCACGAGCTCCGCCATGGCAGGGTATTCTTTATCGAGCAGCCCAACCAGATCCTCGATTTTTTTTCCGCCATCGAGCGGGACCGAGATGTCGGTCTGGTTGTTGGCCAGAGTCTTGAGCAGCCCGAAGAGCTTAAGCCTGATCATCCCGGTTCGCCACGAAGGTAGCGGCCGGATTTTCCGCCGGCCTTTTCCACAAGACAGATATCCGTAAAGACCATGCCGCGGTCGACAGCCTTGCACATATCATAAATGGTGAGGGCCGCTACGGCAACGGCCGTCATGGCCTCCATCTCCACGCCCGTCTGGCCGGTCGTTCTGACCGTGGCGCTGACGGTGATGCCGCACAGGCCGTTACGATCAGGCTGAGGGTCTTCCTTAAAATCAATATCTACGCCGGTGATCAACAGCGGGTGGCACATCGGCACCAGATCAGGAGTTCTCTTCGCTCCCATGATTCCGGCGGTCTGAGCCACCGCGAGCACGTCCCCCTTGGCAATATTTCCGCGCCGGATTTTCTCAAGGGTTTCAGGGCGCATGAGCACGCGACCTTGCGCGGTGGCAGTCCGGTTGGTCTTGGGTTTTTCTGACACGTCCACCATCCGCGCCCGACCGGCTGCATTAAAATGAGTGAACTCCGCCATCGCACACGCACCTTTTCGTAGGTTATAGCTATTGATTATGAAATCTCATGTGAATCCAAGTCAAGGGAAAACCAGCTTGCTGTCCTCCCTTGACAAGCCTTCGAGAGTAGCGAAAAATAACGATCTTTTAGCAATTCAGGAGTTCTTGAAATGGCTGATCGCTTGGTTATTGAACGATTGGAATTTGAGGGGTTCGTCGGGATCGACGAGAGCGAACGAACCACTCCTCAACCACTGGCCGTGGATCTGGAACTGTTTCTCGATCTGTCCCAGGCAATCTCCACAGATAACCTTCAGAACACCGTAGATTATGCAACAGTTGCTAAGAAAATCGTGGCCACGGCTAAGCAGGAACAATTCTGTCTGATTGAAACACTTGCAGAACGGTTGGCCGAAGTCATTTTGGAGGGGCCGACGATCAAGGAGGTACGCCTGTGGGTGCGGAAGTTACGTCCACCCCTAAAGATCAGTGTGGGCTCAGTAGGCGCCCGGATTGCTCGGGGGTGTTGCATAGGCCGGCCCAGTCAGAACGAATCCGCGGCATCTTGGCTGGTCAATCACCGCCACCTATTACCGCGAGGACAGGCGCTGGATCTTGCATCGGGGGAAGGTCGAAACGCCCTGTTTCTCGCCCAGCAGGGCTTTGAGGTACATGCATGGGACCGCAATAAAGACAGCCTGGAAGCTCTCGCGGCAAAGGCCGCGTCGCTCCATCTTCCGATCACCACACGCCTGATTGACCTTGAACAAGAGCCGTCGATCCCGGTAGAAACTTTCGATCTCATAGTGGTCTTCTATTATATCCAGCGGAACCTGATACCGGCTATCATCAAATCACTGCGACCCGGCGGCATCGTCATCTATGAAACATTCCTGATCGACAACCACCAACGCTTCAATCATCCACGTCGCCGAGAGTTCTGTCTGGGCCACAACGAGCTCCTGTTGCTGTTTTCGGAACTCCGGATTTTGGCGTACCGGGAAGGAGCTCGTCCTGGCGAGCTTGGGGCGGGCGGGTGTAACCGGGAAGGACAGCAAGGCCCTTTTCTCGCAAGCTTGGTCGCACAACGGCCTGCCTGAGCGACAATGACCCGTCCTCCAGCGTGTGCCGGCACCTTTTACGAAGCCTCGGCGCCGGGCCTTCATCAACAGGTTCACTCCCTGCTCGAGCCCGATGCGATTGCTCTGCCGGCCATCGCGATTGTTTGTCCGCATGCGGGCCTGATGTTTTCCGGCTCCGTGGCGGGTGCAGTATACAGCCGCGTGCGCATTCCGCGCACAGCGATCTTGGTGGGACCGAACCATACAGGCCAGGGACCGCCACTCTCAGTCTATACCAAGGGAAAATGGGCGATACCTGGCGGGCTCGTATCGATTGCCGAGGACCTGGCGCAGACCTTTCTCTCTCTATGCGCCGATGCCGCTCCGGATCACCTCGCGCATCAATATGAGCACTGTTTGGAGGTGCAGCTTCCCTTTCTTTTTGCCCGACGCCCTGATATTCAAATCCTGCCGATCGTGCTCGGCATTAGGGACCTCACGAGCTGTCTTGCGCTCGGTGCGGCCCTGGCATCGCTCGCGAAAACTCAGGACGAGCCGCCGATATTAATCGCGAGCACGGACCTCACTCACTGTGGCCCTGGCTTCGGCCAGCCCC
>VBON01000348.1:1309-1734 GCA_005877525.1 Nitrospirota bacterium | reverse complement strand
AAAGAGATTGGGCGTGATCGTCCTGCCCGTGACCGAGGACATCAAAAAGGAGCTCAATCTCCGGGCGGCGGAAGGCGTGGCGGTGATGGACATCATCGGGGACAGCTTGGCGGAGAAAGCCGGCATTAAAGTGGGTGCGGTGATCACGGAGATTAACAAGATCCCTGTGCGCAATCTTGACGATTTCGGGCGCCTGTTGCCGGAAGCCTTGGAGAAAGGGAACTTTACGGTCGGGACGTGGGAACCGACGAATCCCGAAAATCAGGGACAGGGCGGCCAGATGAACTTCCATTTCGTCCCAAAGGAGACAGACTGATTCATGACGCTTGCCGGCCAGCACGGAGAGCCTACATGAATCGCGGGGCGCTGGTGGCGGGTCTACTGGTGTTCGTCCTGACGGGGTACGGGACGTCTTTCTTTCAGGA
>VBON01000348.1:0-1215 GCA_005877525.1 Nitrospirota bacterium | reverse complement strand
ATGGCGGGCTTGCGGGAAATGACGATGGACCTCAAGCTTATGGGGCGGGTCGACGCGGCTCTGCTCCATGGCACCGCGCTTCCCTCGCCGATCTTCAGGACGGTGTTGGGCGTTTGGCTGCAGACCAAGCCGACCGCGGAGAAACGGCAGCAGTGCCTCTCCTGCCATGCTCCCGCCGTGACAGTCTTCCCGCAACATACCGATCGAATTATCGAGCAGGTGCTGACCGGCAAGGTGACGGTCGAGGGAATCAGTTGTGCCTCCTGCCACATGGTCGAGAAGTTGGCGGAGGATACCAAGCAGGTCCCCGCATTTCAGATCAACGCGGATAAGACCATGTTCGGCCCATTCAAGGACGCCGAAGACAACATGGTCCACAACTCTTTTGCATCACCGTTGTACAAAGGGGCAAATTATTGCACGGCGTGTCATTTTGAGAAGACCCGGGATATTCGCAGTCCGACCATCGACAGTGAAATCCTGGAGGGCAGCGTCTGTCAGTCCTGCCACATGGAGCAGACCACCGGGAGCTCGACTTCGAAACGGGGCGCGTTGACCAGAGAAATCGGGCGGCACTATTTCCGTGGCATCGTCATTCCGGGGTTGATGCTGAAAAACCGCAATCTTCAGGCTGAATGGATGCCGCGATTGGAAGTCAAGGCTGATCGGAGTGGGACCAAGGTGGAGGGGGAAATCGCGGTCATGAACGGCGCCGTGCCCCATAACTTCCCGGATGGAGACCCGGTCTTGAAGCAGTTCTACCTCACGGTCACGGTAAAGGATAAAAACGGCCACCTCCTGGGGACGACGCAGAAGACCTTCGGGAATTCCTATGCGAATCTGTTGGAGCAGCCGTTGGGCGATATTCTGGTGAAAGGCGGCACGACGAAACATGTGCCTTTCGAGCTGACCCTTACCGCGGAGGGCGAAGGGATGTTGCTCGATGTGATGTTGACCTACAGTTTGATCCCCCGACCCGAACCCGGTCTGTTGGAGGGTTATCTCAAAACTCTTCCATCGGATGCCGATCGGGAAAAGGCCACTCGCCTGCTTGCGAATTACGCAGAGCCGCGCATTCTGACGTTCAGGACAAAGCCTCTTTAGCCCGGCGTGGCTTTGCCGCCCCGCCATGTGGATGTCACGCGTGAGTGGGAGCACGTGCGCTAGGAGAAGCAATTGGGATTGAGCCTTCGACAGATTAAATGAGTGTTCATT
>VBON01000013.1 GCA_005877525.1 Nitrospirota bacterium | reverse complement strand
ACGCACTACGCAACCTGGATGAGAGCGGTATCATCCGCATCGGAGCCGAAGTGAAACAGGGCGATATCCTCGTCGGCAAGGTCACGCCGAAAGGTGAGACTCAGCTCACGCCCGAAGAGAAATTGCTCCGGGCGATCTTCGGCGAGAAGGCCGGCGACGTGAAGGATACCTCGCTGACGGTTCCCCCCGGCGTCGAAGGTATTGTGGTGGACGTGAAGATCTTCTCCCGGAAGGGACTGGACAAGGACGAGCGGTCAAAGAGTATCGAAAGCGACGATGTGCTAAGGATCCAGCGGGAACATCAGGACAGCCTTCGCATCGTCGATGAGGAGAAGAACAAGAAGATCCGCAAGCTGCTCTTGGGTAAAGTGGTCGCCCGGGACCTGATGGATGGGGATTCCGGCGAGATCTTTTTGAAGCGGAAGGGGCGGATCACCCCGGAAATCCTCAAGAAGCTGAGCGACGAGGAGATTCGGCGCATTATTCTCAGCGATACTGAGGATCAAGGCGAAATTGAGGAGACCGAGCGCACTGCGAAGGAGCAAGCGGAAATCTTGCAGACGCTCTACGACGAGAAGGTCGGGCGGTTGCGGCGAGGCGACGAGTTGCCGCCCGGCGTCATCAAGCTCGTGAAGGTCTACATCGCGATGAAGCGAAAGATTTCGGTGGGCGATAAGATGGCCGGACGCCATGGCAATAAAGGCGTTGTCTCCCGGATCATGCCGGAAGAAGACATGCCCTATCTACCGGACGGAACACCTGTGGAGGTCGTCCTTAATCCGTTGGGGGTGCCGTCACGCATGAATGTCGGGCAGATCCTCGAGACGCATCTGGGCTGGGCCGCCAAAGCCCTCGGTCTCTGGGTGTCGAGTCCGGTCTTCGAAGGAGCGTCCGAGAGTGAGATCAAGGCGCTCTTGAAAAAGGCCAAGCTCCCCGAATCTGGACAAAGCCTCCTGTATGACGGACGGACCGGCGAGGGGTTCAAAAGCCCTGTCACGGTTGGCTATATGTACATGATGAAACTTCACCACCTGGTGGACGACAAGATCCACGCGCGTTCCATTGGACCGTACTCATTGGTGACCCAGCAACCGCTTAGCGGAAAGGCTCAGTTCGGCGGGCAGCGCCTGGGAGAAATGGAAGTGTGGGCGTTGCAGGCCTATGGCGCGGCCTCGACGCTTCAGGAATTTCTGACGGTGAAATCGGACGATGTGCCCGGTCGCTCGCGCATGTATGAGGCGATCGTCAAGGGAGAAAATTTTCTCGAGCCCGGATTGCCGGAGTCCTTTAACGTCTTGGTCAAGGAACTCCAGAGCCTCGGACTCGATGTGGAGCTGAATAAGTCAAAAGTCTAAGAGACTGAAGATCTAAAACCATGCATTGCTCGAGAAAGAGAACTTATCCGGTCGGCCTGGTCAATCATAGGCCTTCCGGTCGAGCAAGCGTCGAAGACGCAGAATTAAGAAAACATCCCGTCGCGCAAATAATATAGGCGCTCCGGGTCGAACAAGTTCTGTATGGAGGTAGAAGATTGGACGGAATCACGACAGTGTTTGAGAAGCAGCCAGACGGCATGTCGTTTGATGCCATTCGCATCCGGTTGGCCTCTCCGGACAAGATCCGTTCCTGGTCATACGGAGAAGTGAAGAAGCCGGAGACCATTAACTATCGGTCATTCAAGCCTGAAAAGGACGGCCTGTTCTGCGCCAAAATCTTTGGTCCGACGAAGGACTGGGAGTGCAACTGCGGCAAGTACAAACGGATGAAGCACCGCGGCATTGTCTGCGATAAGTGCGGCGTGGAAGTGATTCAATCGAAGGTGCGACGCGAGCGCATGGGGCACATCGAGCTGGCGGCGCCCGTCGCCCACATCTGGTATTTGAAAGGCCTGCCGAGCCGCATCGGCACGCTCCTGGACATGAGTCTTCGGCAGCTTGAGCGCATTCTCTATTTTGAAAGCTATGTGGTTCTCGAGCCGGGGACAACCGATCTCAAAGAGAAGGAGTTGATCTCCGAAGAACGATTCCGAGCGCTCATTCAGGAGCAGCCTTCAGGCTTCAAGGCTGGTATTGGCGCGGAGGTGATTCGTGAGCTCTTGCGTAAGATCGATCTCGAGGCCCTCTGGATCGAGCTTCACAAAAGGGTGAAGGATACGAACTCGCTAGCACAGAAGAAAAAGCACACGAAGCGCATGAAGGTGCTCGAGGCCTTCCGACGTTCGGGCAACAAGCCCGAATGGATGATCATGGATGTTATCCCGGTGCTGCCGCCCGAGCTACGGCCGCTCGTGCCCTTAGATGGAGGCCGGTTCGCGACCTCCGATTTGAACGACCTCTATCGGCGGGTCATCAACCGGAACAATCGCCTGAAGCGCTTAATGGAATTGAAGGCACCGGGCGTCATCATCCGGAACGAAATGCGCATGCTGCAGGAAGCGGTGGACGCGCTGTTCGACAATGGACGGCGCGGGCGCGCGATTCGCGGTCCCAACAAGCGGCCGTTGAAATCGCTCAGCGATATGTTGAAGGGCAAGCAGGGCCGGTTTCGGCAGAATCTCCTGGGCAAACGGGTGGATTATTCCGGCCGCACGGTGATCGTGGTGGGTCCCGAACTGCGTCTTCATCAGTGCGGGCTTCCGAAGAAGATGGCCCTCGAGCTCTTCAAGCCGTTTATCTTCCATAAATTAGAAGAGCGTGGGGCGGCGACGACTATCAAGAGTGCTAAACGCCTGGTCGAAAACGAAAAGCCGGAAGTCTGGGATGTCCTGGACGAAGTGATTAAAGAACACCCGATCCTTCTGAATCGCGCGCCCACGCTGCACCGCCTCGGCATTCAAGCCTTCGATCCGATCCTGGTTGAAGGGAAGGCGATCCGGTTGCATCCTCTGGTCTGCGCGGCGTTTAACGCTGACTTCGACGGCGACCAGATGGCGGTACATGTGCCGCTCTCGATAGAAGCGCAAATCGAAGCGCGGGTGCTGATGATGTCGATCAACAACATCCTGTCGCCGGCCAGCGGCAAGCCGATTACGGTGCCCTCCCAAGATATGGTGCTCGGCTGCTACTGGCTGACGCGTGAGCAACACGGGGCCCTCGGGGAAGGAAAGATCTTCAGTTCGTCGGATGAGGTGCGAATGGCGTACGACGCCGGCAAGGTCTCCGAGCATGCGCGTATCAAGGTACGCGGCCTCACGCCCGTCCGGGAAACCGGCATGAACGAACACACCCTGCGAGATCCAGCACGCTGGAAACAGTACACGACCGTGGGTCGCGTGATCTTCGGAGAATTGCTGCCCCGCGGCGTGCCGTTCGAGGCAGTGAATCTCGTGATGACGAAGAAGGAGATCACCAAGCTCATTGACACTTGCTACCGGAAGGCCGGGCACCGCGAAACCGTCATGATGCTGGACCGCATCAAGGACCTCGGGTATTTCTACGCGACCCGCGCGGGGATCTCGATCTCCATTGACGACATGCATATCCCGACGAAGAAGGGCGAGCTCATCAAAAAAGCACAGCATGAGGTACTGGAAATTGAGCGACAGTACGGCGACGGCCTGATCACGAACGGCGAGCGCTATAACAAGGTGATCGATATCTGGGCGCACGTCGGCGAGCAGGTGGCAAACGAGATGATGAAGGAGCTGGGCGCCGAAGGCGGAGACAAGCACGGCTTCAACCCGATTTTCATGATGGCCGATTCGGGCGCGCGGGGTAGTTCGCAGCAGATCCGGCAGTTGGGGGGAATGCGCGGGCTGATGGCCAAGCCCTCCGGCGTCATCATCGAGACCCCTATTACCGCGAACTTCCGGGAGGGGCTGACAGTGCTTCAATACTTCATCTCGACGCACGGTGCCCGTAAAGGGTTGGCCGACACCGCTCTCAAGACCGCCAACTCGGGCTATCTGACACGCCGACTGGTGGATATCGCCCAGGATGTCATTGTGAGCGAGGAGGACTGCGGAACCACGGACGGGATCTATGTCACCGCCCTGGTCGAGGGTGGCGAGATCATCCAGCAAATGGGCGAGCGCATTTTGGGGCGTATCGCCGCCGATGATGTGCGGGATCCGGTGACCGGCGAATTAATCGTCGCGATTAATGAGGAGTTCACCGAGGAGCGCGTGATCACCGTCGTAGAGGCCGGCCTGGATCGGGTAAAGATTCGCTCGGTGCTGACCTGCGAATCCCGCCGAGGCGTCTGCGTGAAGTGTTATGGACGCGACCTGGCTCGTGGCAAGTTAGTGGAACGCGGAGAGCCGGTCGGCGTCATTGCTGCGCAGTCGATTGGAGAGCCCGGCACGCAGCTTACGATGCGCACCTTTCATATCGGAGGTACGGCAAGCAAGGTTGTGGAGCAGACGACGTTAGAGGCGAAACATTCTGGAACCGTGCAGTATCTGACCTTTGATTCCAAGAAAAACACCGATCTGCCCAGCAATGCGATTGCCGTGAAGAATAAGGACGGCGACTGGGTGGTCATGAGCCGGAATGGGAAGATTGCCGTTATTGATGAATCGGGGCGCGAGCGCGAAAAGTATCCCATGGTCTACGGCGCGAGGATCAAGGTACGTAACGGCGAGTCTGTCAGCATCGGTCAGCGCATCGTGGAATGGGATCCCTATTCCTTGTTGATCCTGACGGAAGTCGGCGGCAAGATCGCGTTCGGGGATATCCAAGAAGGCGTGACGATGCGGGAGGAACTCGACGAGGTGACGGGGCTTTCTCGCAAAGTGATCATCGATCACCCCGGCGCCTCATATCGTCCTCGCATTTCCATCAAGGACGAGTCCGGGAAGACCGCGGCACGCTACATCCTGCCGGTCGGCGCGCACATCTTCGTGGAAAAGAACCAGATCATGTTCGCCGGCGACGTCCTGGCTAAAATTCCACGGGAAACCACGAAGACCAAGGACATCACGGGCGGCCTGCCGCGCGTCGCCGAACTATTCGAGGCGCGAAAGCCAAAGGAACATGCCATTATCAACGAGATCGACGGCACTGTGGAATATGGCGGCTATGTGAAGGGCATGCGGAAAATCATCGTGCGAAACGACATGGGAGATGCAAAGGAATACCTGATTCCGAAAGGGAAGCACATCAATGTGCAGGAGGGTGATTGGGTCAAAGCAGGCGAGCCCCTCATGGACGGCTCGGCGAATCCCCACGACATCCTGGATATCAAGGGGCCCAAGGAGTTGCAGAAGTACCTGGTCGATGAAGTCCAGGAGGTCTATCGGCTGCAGGGGGTCACGATCAACGACAAGCACATCGAGATTATCGTGCGGCAGATGCTGCGCAAAGTGCGGGTTGAAGAACCCGGCGATACTGAATTCCTGTCCGGAAGCCAGGTGGACAAGTTTGTTTTTGGAGATGAGAACGACAAAGTGACCGGCGCCGGCGGGCGTCCGGCTGTCGGGAAGCCGGTGCTGCTCGGCATTACCCGCGCCGCCCTGACCACCGACAGCTTCATCTCGGCGGCGTCGTTCCAGGAGACGACGCGCGTCCTGACAGAGGCCGCGATCAATGGGAAGGTCGACAACCTGCTGGGACTCAAAGAAAATGTCATTGTCGGACGGCTGATTCCCGCGGGCACGGGTCTCTCCGATTATCGGGACACCTTCGTGATGATCGATAAGGAAGCGGAGTCCTTGCGGGAAACGGAAGCTGAACCAGCTGCCGCCCTCGTGGGCGAAACACCGGCGCCATGATTTTAGGAGAGACTCCCAAAGAAAGCCGATTTCGGGGGTTTGTCCTTGACTAATTGTCGGTGAATCTATATGATTTTTCGGTTTTGCAGGTATGTGAGGAGATTGACGGATGCCGACAATTAATCAACTGGTCGCGAAAGGCCGTAAGCTCTCAAAGTTCAAGACGAAGAGCCCGGCCTTGGCCGGATGTCCTCAAAAGCGAGGCGTCTGTATCCGCGTCTACACGACGACCCCGAAGAAACCAAATTCCGCGCTGCGCAAAGTCGCCCGCGTCCGTTTGACGAATGGAATGGAAGTGACCTCGTATATTCCGGGTGTCGGCCACAATCTTCAGGAGCACTCGATCGTGCTCGTGAGAGGCGGCCGGGTAAAGGATCTTCCCGGAGTTCGCTATCATCTTGTGCGTGGCGCTCTCGACGCCGTCGGAGTGCAAAATCGACGACAGGGCCGGTCGAAATACGGGGCGAAGCGGGCCAAGGCAGGCGCAGCTTAGTAATCGGGCGCGAACGTCCGACGGCGGGCAAGCAAGGTAAGGGAGTAATCAGTCATGTCCCGGCGACGCAGTATTCCTCCGCGAGAGGCCGCGGCCGATCCGCGGTTCCACGACAAGCTGATTGGGAAGTTTGTAAACTCGCTGATGCGGAAAGGCAAGAAGAGCACGGCCGAACGCATATGCTATGGAGCCTTCGAAGCGATCCGCACTCGCACGAATGATGACCCTTTGAAGGTGTTCCGGGCGGCGATGGAAAATGTCAAGCCGATGGTCGAAGTGAAATCCCGCCGCGTGGGTGGCGCGTCCTACCAGGTACCAGTGGAGATCCGCCCGGTTCGACGCATTGCGCTGGCATTCCGATGGCTGCGGGATTATGCCAAGGCCCGGGCCGGCAAGACCATGGTGGAGAAGCTCG
>VBON01000012.1:1890-8778 GCA_005877525.1 Nitrospirota bacterium | reverse complement strand
CCGCGCAAATCGAGGCTCTTAATAAGGAGGAACAAAAAATAATCTTAAAGCAAAAGCTTCAGAAGACCGAATGCGGCCAATTTAATGTCACGCTCTCTCCGGACGCCTCTCGCAAATCGGATCAAGTCCCGGAAGCAAAACCTCCAGTTCCGGAGAAGTAGCAGTCATAATGTTATCGTGGCGGTGTAGTCTCCCCTACGTCTGAGGAGATCAAGATGAGCAGTCCCCCCTGGTCGACAGCTAGATTTCCTTTTATAATAAGAACCGCTCACAGGGAACTATCGAGATGAAGAAATTGTCAGTGATTCTTGCGGTTGTGATACTCAATCCTTTGCCCTGTTATGCGGCCGATTCGCTGCTTGCCCCCCAGCGCGCAAAATCCCGCGCAGCCCTACCCGCGGCAACGGCCCCCTCCAGCCCGGGGCCATCTCTCTTCGTAGGACCAAGCGCGCACCCGGATGCCACCACGAACCAAAGTAAGACCGATCTCCGATTCGTCGCCGTCGAGATCGATGGGGTCAAGTTCTGGTTAGGCGGCGGCGATATCGACGTCAAAGAGTTTCGAGCGTCAAAAGTCATCACCTTTCGGCTGTTGAATAAGCTCGATGGCGAGCACGGGTTCGCCGTTGATGCCTTGAAGATCAAACAGATCGTCAAGCCCGGCGAAGAAGTAACGTTGAGCGTTCCCTGGGAAGATCTCGAACAATCCCTCTCGGTATACCGATACTATTGCCAACTCCACCCTGGGCATTGGGGCGGCACCGGTGTACTCGCCGGCAAGGACGGCAGCCAACCCAAATCTGCTTCCGCCTCCGGCGCGCCTTCAAAAGCCGAGCCGGCTCGCCCCAAGGACCAGAAAGATCACTTGGCGAGCCGCATGGGGGATGAGCTCCCGAAGGCCGAGTCTGAGACCCTCAAAGGTAAACTTCTGAAGATTGAAAGGGCCTTCTATGTAATTGAGTCAGCGCCAGGCAAGGAGGTTCGGGTCAGCGCTCCTCTCGATCCAACCGTCGATGACAGCGGCAGATTGCTGATCGGTGAATGGATCGAGACGCAAATCTCATCTGACCTACATGTCACCTCCATTAAAAAATCAGCAGCTCGGTATACCGTAGAGGGCGATCTCATCAGGACCGAAGCAGAGTTTTATACCGTGGCGGACGGCACGGGCAATCATGTTCAACTACGGGTCACCAAGGACACGAAACTTGATGGAAGTTATAAGATCGGAGACAAGATCAAAGCGGAATTCACGCCCGATGGATACGCCACGTTCATTGCGAACATTTCGAAAAGGACCTTTCCGTCGCCATCAAGCGCGGAGGGACAGACGGTGGCACCACAGGAAAAACCTTCCCATCCCGCGCAAGAAGTGCTGAAACTGGATCGCGATTGGGCGGGTGCCCTTGTGCGGCGGGACACAACACTTCTCGACCGCACTATGGCGGAGGATGGCACGACTACGGCCTGGCGCAATGACGTTCAGAGCAAACCACAGTATCTGGCGGAAATCGCATCCGGGGACTTTGCATTTAAATCGATTGAAATCGACGGGGCCAAGGCCCGTGTTTACGGTGACGCGGCACTCGTGACTGGCCGATACACCGTCAAAGGCCGGTATAAAGAGCAGGACATCAGCGGGCAACATCGGTATACCAACTTGTATATCAAGCAACAGGGAACCTGGCGTTTGGTCTCCCAAGACATCCACAATCCACAATAACAGATCGCCGGGCGCCTCTCCCCATTACGAACTCGCGGCGCGTTTGACCTTTCGCGAAGGCGCCTCTTTTCCCGCAGCCTTGGCTGCTCCCTGTTTTTCTTTACCGTGACCCGGCCGCCTTAAACTCTTCTTGAGGGCGTCCATTAGATCGATCACTTGTGCCTGGCCTTCAGCCGACGGAGCTGGAGCCTTGAACTCATAACCTTTTTCCTTCTTTTTGATGAGCTCGAGCACCCGCTCTCGATAGGTGTCCTGGTACTTCTCCGGTTGCCACTTATCATTGGAAAGACCGTCGATCAGTTGCTGGGCCAGTTTCAACTCCCCTTCCTTGATTTTGGCCGGTGGCAGCTCGATCTCGCGGACGTTCTTGACCTCGTCCGCGTAATACATCACATCGAGCATCAAATGATCCCCGTCCGCTGGCCGCACGAGCACCAGATTGTCCTTGCCGCGCATGATGAATTTTGCCACCGCCCCCCGATTGCGTTGTTTCAGAGCCTCCGCAAGAAGCCGATACGATTTCTCACCGCCCTTATCAGGACCGAGATAATAGGTCTTCTCGAAATAGACAGGGTCAATGGCATCCAGCGGTACAAACTCCTGAATCTCCACAATTTTATTTGCCGCCTCCTCCATCGCCTTCAATTCCTCATCCGTAATCTTCACATAGTGGTCTCGGCTCACCTCGTACCCCTTCACAATTTCATCGCGTGGGACTTCCTTCTTGTGAACCGGACAGTAGAGATGCTCCTGAATTCGGCTGCCGTCCGGCTGATGCAGCCAATGAAAGGCCACCGATTTCGATTTGGCGGCCGTATAAAGTTTGACCGGAATGGTAACGAGGCCAAAGGACAGTGACGCGGATTGAAGAGCGCGTGCCATAGGTGGTCTCCTATTTTCCTAAGCCTAGCAAGCTGATAGGCGAGGCTATAGACTACGAAAGGGCTATTTCTGTGGCTCTTCAAGTTCTTGCGGATAGTCTCAACGATAGCCCGCTGGAAGTCCCTCGCCAGGGTTCGGGCGGCAGAGGCAAGGGACGACTCTACGAAAAGATGAGCATGTGGTGATATTTAGTGTTATATTATGGAGCAGTTCTACCGATGTGAAAGTGCTAGGTCATCACGCGTTGGTAGCAGGGACAGCATGCTAAAAATCCTCTTCTTCGTGACCTTGGGTATTATCTTGATGTACTCGGCTGTTTCGATGGCCAAACCAGGGTTTTACATCCTGTCGGATCTACGTACTCCAGACCAGTTCGTGATGGAATTGGGGCCTCCCTTCGCTCAAAGAGTTTCCGATCAGAGTAAAATGGAGTATCTGTATCGTGCAGGACTCGTGAAACCCTTCTGCATCGATTACGAAATGACGTTCTCAAAGGGCATGCTAAGCAGTTGGACCTGGAACTTCTGCTCTAAGGTTCCGGCTTTCTCGGAACCCTTCACACCTACACTTGCCGAACCGTCTTTGTCCTAAATCTCGCTCAACACACCTGCACGGCCGTTACCGAACTAAGTCTCCGCAATAGATATGCCGGCTCAGTCTGCGCGAATGCAGATTCGATTTGCTTTTGTACGGCAATCGGGCGCAGCTGGTGCTCGCAAACAATGTTGGCTTGAGAGAGAAGACTGGAGCGGGAAAAGGGATTTGAACCCTCGACCCTCGCCTTGGCAAGGCGATGCTCTACCACTGAGCTATTCCCGCCCATCAGAAGATGGCCTTCGGTAGGATGGCAGTATATTAATGAACCCTTTGTGTGCTGTCAAGATATCTACCGAGCGAACGAATTGACTCGCATGCCCTTCTGCGCTACCTTCTCTTCATGAACTCCGCTGAACTCTGGAGCCGCTTCAAGACCTATCTCAACGTGAATCCGACCGTCGGCCTGATGGTCGATATCAGCCGCATGAACTTTCCCGACTCATATTTCACGACCATGCAGCCGCTTATCAAGCAGGCATTCACCGCAATGGCAGCCCTCGAACACGGCGCAATCGCCAATCCCGATGAGCAGCGTATGGTCGGCCATTACTGGTTGCGCAATCCGGCGCTCGCCCCTAACCGGCAGATTCAGGACGAGATCACCACGGCGCTTGCGGATATTAAGAGCTTTGCGGAGAAAATTCATCGCGGCCAAATCCGGCCTGAAAAAAGCACGCTCTTCAAGAATGTGCTGCTGATCGGCATTGGAGGTTCCGCACTAGGTCCCCAGTTTGTCACGCACGCACTGAGCACGCCTCGGGATCGGATGCGCGCATGGTTTTTCGACAACACTGATTCTGACGGTATGGACAAGATGCTGGGCCAAATCGGAGAAGGCCTCTTGGACACCCTCACGATCGTGATTTCAAAATCCGGGGCGACCAAAGAGACACGGAACGGGATGCTGGAGGCGAAGGCCGCCTACGAGCGGATGGGCCTGAGCTTTACCCGCCATGCGGTGGCAGTCACGAGCCATGGCAGCGAGCTTGATGCCACCGCGAAAGACTGGCTTGCGCGCTTTCCCATGTGGGATTGGGTCGGCGGCCGTACCTCGGAGCTCTCGGCGGTCGGCCTGCTCCCTGCCGCCCTTCAGGGGTTCGATATCGATGCTCTGTTGGCCGGCGCCCAGGCCATGGATCAGGTGACCCGCAATGACAACCCCCTTCAGAATCCGGCGGCGCTGCTCGCCCTGATGTGGTATCACGCCGGCAAGGGCAAAGGGCAAAAGGACATGGTCGTCCTCCCGTACAAGGACCGGTTGGAGTTGTTTAGCCGCTACCTGCAACAACTCGTGATGGAATCGTTGGGCAAGGAAAAGGATCTCGCCGGCGGAATCGTGCACCAGGGTCTAGCAGTCTACGGCAATAAGGGATCAACGGACCAGCATGCTTATGTGCAGCAATTGCGGGAGGGGATCAACAATTTTTTCGTGGTCTTCATCGAGGTCCTTCAGGACCGCGCGGGACGCTCCATGGAGGTGGATCCGGGCGTGACGAGCGGAGACTATCTGAGCGGGTTCTTGCAGGGCACGCGCCGAGCCTTGTTCGAAAACGACCGAGAATCGATCACGATCACCTTGAACGCTGTGAATCCTGAAAGCGTGGGGCAACTCATTGCGCTGTTCGAGCGGGCGGTCGGGCTGTACGCGTCGTTGATCCATGTCAATGCCTACCATCAGCCGGGCGTCGAAGCCGGCAAGAAGGCGGCGGCGGCCGTGATCGCACTCCAGCACCGCGTCCTGGAGCACCTGTCTCATCACAAGGGCCAACCATCCACCGTCGAACAGATTGCGCAGGCGCTAGGCGGATCGTCAGAGAGCGAAGCGATCTTCAAGATCCTCCAACACGTTGCCGCAAACCCCGACCACGGGGTAACCGCTCACCCGGGCGCTACGATCTTTGATACTCGATATGAAGTGTGACGAGGTCCCTGAGATTCTATTTTTTCTGGTTGACCGGCAAAATTGGGATTCCATGCGTGGAACTGTCGATGGGTGAGGAGCTGCTAGCCTCCAAGGATACCGAAAATCCTGCCGCATGGCGGTGCCCGCCCCCGCCGTACTTCACGGCAATCTGTGAGACGTCGGTGCTGCCTTCCCGCGACCGCAAGCTAAAGTACCGCCGTCCATGCCGGTCGTGCCAGATCAAGCAGAAGGCACAGGTTTCGGTGAGGCGCTCGCCGATCTGACTCGTGAGAATGGCACTCTGCACGCAAGGCACCGTCTCCCCCTCAAACTCGACCAGGACCATTTCTTGAAGAATCTGTTCCACCAGCTTTTGCTCGTACCGTAAGATTGCGCGCCCTTCCTGCTCCAAAACCTCTCGCTTCAGACAATCCCAAATGGCAAAGTCATAAGGATAAGAACTCAGGGCCGCATTGATTTCTCGGCTGCCGGGCAGTTTCCAGTTATACAGATCCTTGTCCTGAACGTATTCCAGCAACCACGGCGCCGGCGCGTCATGCGCCCACTCCCAGGCGAGAACCGCCCCGCTTTTCTTCAGATCGAACGTCACATAGGACAAGCCCTCCAGAGCTTGCTGCGCAGTGACATGGTGGTCCAACACTTGAATCGAAGCTGTCGACTTCGCAATCCCTTCCAAGACCGGTTTGGAATAACTGAAATCGACGATGAGGAGATTGCGGCCGGACGGATCCACCGGCAACGGCTGCCCATGATCGACCGGAACAAATACCGCCGAGGGATATTTTTTCCAGATCGCCCACGCCGCGGCGAATCCATCTGGGCAGTTGGCATGATAGAGGACAAGATCGGGCGTCATGGGGGGGGAGTATGCCATAACCCATGCGTAAGTCTCCATAGTGCTTTCGAGCTATTCCGGATACAGGAAAGATTGGGGTCCATCCGAAAACGAATTGGCGGCATAATTTTACACGTCGCGTCAGATATGTTAAAAAGACATTACGTAACCGGGACTCAGGCGCATGGAGCCATGATGACGCCAAAGCTTGCGCGATGTCTGGCCCTCATGTTTGGTCTCGCGATGGCGGGAACGGTCCATGGGGGGAGCCATACCCCTCCTCCTCCAGAACCCCCGCAAGATCAAGTGATCGAGGAGCTTTACGACAACGAGGCGGGGCTCGTCATCTTCACGTATTCGCTCAACAGGGACGGGGTTGTAGACTATGTAACCGGGCGCAAGGTGCTCACCTGGAAGGTGAATGATTATGGCCACGGTGTTTATGAAATGGAACGCTTCCCCGTTTTTTATTGGTACGATCGGGCACTTTGGCGGGACATGGAAACCGACGGAATTAACGGAAACGAAACCCTTTATATGGAGAATGTTACTTTCGATCGTTTACGATACAAATAACGGGTGAACTGGCGGAGCAGGTCCAAACCATTTTCCCGCAGTACCCGGCACTTCATGGAACCAATGAAAATTCACAGTGCGCTCTCGCGCGCGGACATTACCGCCGACGCGGTTGACAGTGTGTGCCGCGAGGTCGCGACGGGTCTGGCGGGCCATCAGACAGATCTCGCCTTCGTGTTCTTTTCTCCTCACCACACGGGCTCGGCCGATTTTCTCGCCTCGATCATCGAGGAACGCTTACACCCCAAAGTCCTCCTCGGCTGCTCTGCGGAAAGCATCATCGAAGGCAAACAGGAGATTGAGGGTCAACCGGCGTTGTGCTTGTGGGCCGCCCACCTTCCAGGGGCCAGC
>VBON01000012.1:0-1820 GCA_005877525.1 Nitrospirota bacterium | reverse complement strand
TCCACCCTGATCATTGGGGAGCCATTTACGACGCCCGTCGAAGCCCTTTTGGAAGAGCTGCGGAAACGCTATCCGAACGGGCCGGCGATCGGCGGCATGGCCAGCGGCGCGCATCAGCCGGGCGGCAATCGGTTGATCTACAACGGCCAGGCAGTTGAAGAGGGTACGGTCGGGGTATTTGTCGGTGGCGCTGTTCGCATCCGCACGGTCGTGTCGCAAGGATGCCGCCCTATCGGTGATCGCTTCATGATCACACAGGCCGAACAAAATGTTGTGCAGGAATTGAGCGGCAAGCCCGCCCTCGAGCGGCTGCGTGAGGTGTTCAGTCTCCTGTCGCCGGCCGAACAGCAGCAGGCCGAACGCGCGCTGCATTTAGGCATCGTCATCGACGAACACAAGGATCACTTCGAGAGAGGGGATTTTCTCATCCGCAACCTTATCGGGGCCGATCAACAGACGGGCGGTTTCGCCGTGGGAGATATCGTCAAGGAAGGTCAGACGGTTCAATTTCAACTTCGAGACGCCGCTGCGGCCAGCGAAGACTTTCACGCGCTGCTGACCGGAGAGCGCGCGGCTCAGGGCGGCCTGCCTCCCGCGGGAGCCCTCATCTTCAGTTGCAACGGCCGCGGGCAGCGGTTCTTCCGGGCTTCGCACCATGACGCCGGCGCGATCCAGGATGAGATGGGATCGCTGCCGGTCGCCGGATTCTTCGCAATGGGGGAGATCGGCCCGGTGGGGGGCAATAACTTCCTGCACAGCTACACCGCCAGCGTCGCGCTCTTCGTGCCTGCCGATTCTTCTTCTACTTGACCAGCGCCAAATTCCCGCCGTAGCATATCTTGTCCCCCTGAACGAAAGTGAGGGGTCTCGATTGCCGAAATATCTAGATTCTTCAAGGAGGCAAACCATGCTTTTTCATCGGCTCACAGCATTGACTCTTCCCGCTATTCTAGTGGGCTTCGTGCTGACAGGCACAGGGTCGGCGTCGCAGGTGCGGCAGCTCACGGTCCAGGAGGTCAAAGCCACCCTGGACAAGGCCCCAAGCCTGCGCGAAAAGGGTTTCGTGTTAGTGGATGTCCGCACGATCGAGGAGCATGACCGCGGCGCCATCCCTGGCACCGACCTGAACATCGATTACCGGGAAATTGGCAAACGTCACCGAGAACTCGGCGCGGGGCTGGAGGATCACATCGTGGTGTATTGCCAATCCGGCAAGCGGAGCAACATTGCGGCAGACACTCTCAGCGACCTTGGCTCTCTCAGCGACCTTGGCTATAAGAATGTCTACAACATTCGTGGAAGCATGAACGCATGGCTGCAAGCCGGTTATCCGGTCTCCGGCGGCCGCCGTTGATCCTGCTGTTCCTGTTGATGTTCGTCGGGGTGTCCGCCTGCGCCGACGCCCAGACTCTGCCTCAGCCTCCTGCCTCCGAACAAGCCCGTGTGCGGGCGCGATCCCTCGGCCTGCCGATGGGGGACCTTCCCCCCGGCTCTCTCAACGCGATTACCGATGTTCCAGGCGTGCGTGTCGGGCACGCGACGTTGATCCACGGAAGTGGAGCCCTCGTTCCCGGCCAAGGCCCGGTCCGCACGGGGGTCACGGTGATCATTGCCAGAGATGACGTGTGGCATAAGAAAGTGCCGGCGGGGGGCTTCGTGCTGAACGGCACGGGAGAGATGACCGGCCTGGCGTGGGTGGAAGAATCGGGTTTCCTCGAATATCCGGTCGCGCTGACCGACACTCTCAACCTGCCTCGCGTCGCGAACGGGGTCATGAGCTGGATGATTGGGCGCTACCCGGGCATTGGGATTTCTGATGA